>NZ_JBFAZW010000008.1:0-150264 GCF_040682015.1 Dactylosporangium sp. NPDC051485 | reverse complement strand
ACGCAATCCGAAAGGACCCGTGCCACGGGGTAATAATCATTTGGCACTGGCTTAACAAGCACCCTGTTGAGTTCTCAAACAACCAACACACACCGTCGAGATTCGCATTCGCTCGCCTCGTCCGGGGCAACCACTCTATCTTACCAGGTCGCTTTCCGTTGTCAAGACCCTTGTTGGATCTCTTAACTTTCAGCGGTTTCCCGAGCATAGCAAGGGCGCCGTCTCCGGCGATCTTGTTTCGGGAGATCCGGTCGCACCGGCCGGCAGTTGAGCATTTCGCTCGCTTGCCCGCCCGGCTCGCCACCGGCCTTGCTATCTTACCAGTCCGTTCCGGCTTGTCAAGCTCGCGTTTCCCGCTTGCCGACCTTCCGAACCGTTCTCCCGCGCGTGTCATCCGCGCCGTATTCCGGCGCCGAGACCTGCTCGGGATTGGCTGGTGTACCTTAGCCGGTCGGCTTCGCGATCGCCAAATACGGTCGCACCGCCCGATTAGGTACTAACCCGACGAACTGGTTGTTTCCGCCCAGTCCCTCGGACCTGCAGAACCATACGGACCTTGTGGCTGCCGCGTCAAATCCGCCGGTTGGCGAGACTCGGAAGTGTCTGGCGGATCTCGGCGAGCCGCTCGAGATCGAGGTCCGCGAACGTCACGCCGACGACATCCGGCGCCTGCGCCACGACCGTCCCCCACGGGTCGACGACCATGCTGCGCCCGAAGCAGGTGCGGTCCGGGTCATGGTTGCCGATCTGCCCGGCGGCGAGGACGTAGCACTGGTTCTCGATGGCCCGCGCGCGCAGGAGCACCTCCCAGTGGTCCCGGCCGGTGTGGAGCATGAACGCCGCCGGCACGACGAGCACCGTCGCGCCGGCGATGGCCAACGCGCGGTACAACTCCGGGAATCTCAGGTCATAGCAGATGGACAGGCCCAGCCGGATCCGCTCGACATCGACGAACTCCGTCGAGGCGCCGGGGGCGACCGTGGCCGACTCCTGGTAGGAGACGCGGCCGGGGATCTCGACGTCGTAGAGGTGGATCTTTCGATATGTCGCGGCCGGGCGGCCGGACCGGTCGAAGACCAGCGTGGTGTTGTACGTGTGCTCCGGGTCCGGCCCGATCTCGTGGAAGGAGCCGGCGTGCACCCACATCCCGAGCTCGCGCGCGGCGTCGGCGAAGAACGACGCGAACTCCCCGTCGACGGGCTCGGGCTTCGGCGCGGACGCGGACCGGCCGAGGTAGTCCACGTATTCGGGCAGGACCGCCAGGTCGGCGCCCCCGTCGGCGGCCCGCTGCAGCAGCGACCGGGCCACCCGCAGGTTCTCCGACCGATCGTCCCGGGCGTTGAGCTGACACACCGCTACGCGCATGCCGCCAGCGTACGGTCAGCCGGCGGTCAGCACGAGGGCCACCGCGGCCAGGCCGAGCCCCGTGATCTGCAGCGGCCGCACCCGCTCGCGGTCGACGGCCATCGCCAGCAGTACCGTCGACACCGGGTAGAGCGAGGCGAGCGGCGCCGCGACGCTGAGCACCCCGCCGCGCACCGCGAACAGATAGAGCGCGTTGGCGGCGACGTCGAAGGCTCCCGCGGTACCCCCCAGAGCCAACGTGCGCGCAGAAGCACGCACGGGCACCCGGAGGGCCCGCATGGCCGCCAGGAGGCCGCTGACTCCCGCCACCCGGCCGGCCAGTAGCGGCCACAGGCCGGATGCGTCGGAGGTCTGGGCGACGATCGTGAAGTACCCCCCGAACAACACCCCGGACAGGAGGGCGAGCCCGAATAGCGCCCGGGACGCCTTGGCCCCGCCGCGCGGCCCGGCGCTGACAAGCGTGATCGCGGCCACCGCCAGGACGGCTCCGGCGAGCGCGAGCGCCGACGGGCGGCGATCAAGGAAGAGCCCGAGCAGCAACGGTACGGCGGCAGTCGTCGTCGCCGTCAACGGCGCCACGATCGACATCGCGCCGCCGGCGAGCGCCCGGTAGAAGAGCACCAGACCGGCGTTGCCGACGAGCCCCGACGCCGCGCCCCAGGCGAGGTCGGCCGCGCTCGGCCAGCCGGTGCCGGTCGCCAGCAGCCAGACGACGACGAGCGGGATGCCGGCGGTCTCGGCGACGAGCGCCACGATGAACGAGTCGGCGCGCTGGCTCGCCTTGCCGCCGGCGAAGTCACCCGCACCCCAGACGAGGGCGGACGCCGCGGCACATACGAGGAACAGCACGTCGGCAACGGTATTCGTTGTCGGTCGGTCGTGCCACGAGTTTTTCCGTCGTCGCGATGGACAATTGCCGCGCTTTCGACCCGAAACGCAGCGTGACCCGGGACACTGAGTCCCGGGTCACGCACATCTCCTCGCGGTCTGGCTCCCGCGGCCAGCCTTCTCCTCGCGGTCTGGACCCCGCGGCCAGCCCGAAACGCAGCGTGACCCGGGACACCGAGTCCCGGGTCACGCGCAACGACGGTGGGTCAGGCCGACTTCTCCTCGCGGTCCGCGCGACGCCGACCGACACGATGGGCAGCCAGGTCCCGCGGCACGATCGTCGGGATGACCTTCTCCAGCACGACCTCGCGGGTGATCAGCACGCGGGCGATGTTGGGGTTGCTCGGCACCTCGTACATCACGGAGAGCAGGACCTCCTCCATGATGGCGCGCAGCCCGCGGGCCCCGGTGCCGCGGAGGATGGCCTGGTCGGCGATCGACTCCAGGGCCTCGGGCGCGAACTCGAGCTCGACCCCGTCCAGCTCGAACAGCCGCTGGTACTGCCGGACGAGCGCGTTGCGCGGCTCGGTGAGGATCTTGACCAGCGCGTCGCGGTCGAGGCTCTTGACGCTCGTGATCACCGGCAGGCGGCCGATGAACTCGGGGATCAGGCCGAACTTCAGCATGTCCTCGGGCATCACGTCGCTGAAGGCGTCGTCGGCGGTCCGGTCGGTGATCGAGCGGAGGTTGGCGCCGAAGCCCGTGCCGCCCTTGCCGACCCGCTGCTGCACGATCCGGTCGAGGCCGGCGAAGGCGCCACCGCAGATGAAGAGCACGTTGGACGTGTCGATCTGGATGAACTCCTGGTGCGGGTGCTTGCGCCCGCCCTGCGGCGGCACGTTGGCCACCGTGCCCTCGATGATCTTCAGCAGCGCCTGCTGCACGCCCTCGCCGGAGACGTCCCGGGTGATCGACGGGTTCTCCGACTTGCGGGCGATCTTGTCGACCTCGTCGATGTAGACGATCCCGGTCTCGGCCCGGCGGATGTCGTAGTCGGCCGCCTGGATCAGCTTCAGCAGGATGTTCTCGACGTCCTCGCCGACGTAGCCGGCCTCGGTGAGCGCCGTGGCGTCGGCGATCGCGAACGGGACGTTGAGCATCCGCGCGAGCGTCTGGGCCAGGTGGGTCTTGCCGCAGCCGGTCGGCCCGATCAACAGGATGTTGGACTTGGCCAGCTCCACGCCGTCGCCGCCCGCGCTGCTGCCGGACTCGGCCTGGACCCGCTTGTAGTGGTTGTAGACCGCCACCGCGAGGGCCTTCTTGGCCTGGTCCTGCCCGACGACGTACTGGTCGAGGAAGGCGCAGATCTCCATCGGCTTGGGCAGCTCGTCGAACTTGACGTCGCCCGACTCCGCCAGCTCTTCCTCGATGATCTCGTTGCAGAGATCAATGCACTCGTCGCAGATGTAGACGCCAGGGCCGGCGATCAGCTTCTTCACCTGCTTCTGCGACTTGCCGCAGAAGGAGCACTTCAGTAGGTCGCCGCCGTCGCCGATCCGTGCCACCTACGATCTCCCTGCCTTCGGCCGGACCCAACGTCCGGATCGCATATCTCCCGCCGCGAGGGACGAAGAACGGCCCACGCTGGCTACTGCCTCGACGTTACCTGGTGGTCGCCCGTATTCCGACCCCCTACGCGGGGGTGTCTTTCCGACCACCTGCCCGACGACGGGTTTCCCACGCGAATTCTGAGGTGACCCATCGGTAACCTCATCGGCTCGCCGAGCCCGAGGGCAAGGCGAGCCGATGAGGTTGCGCGCCAGAGGCGTCAGTTGCCCGACGCGACCAGGCTGGACTTCTTGCGGCTGACCAGGATGTTGTCGACCAGGCCGTACTCCTTGGCCTCCTCGGCCGTCAGGATCTTGTCCCGGTCGATGTCCTTGCGGACCTTCTCCACCGGCTGGCCGCTGTGGCGCGACACCATCTCCTCGAGCTGGGTGCGCATCCGCATGATCTCCCGGGCCTGGATCTCGATGTCCGAGCCCTGCCCGTAGCCGCCCTCGGTGGCCGGCTGGTGGATGATGATGCGCGAGTTGGGCAGCGCCAGCCGCTTACCCGGGGTGCCCGCCGCGAGCAGCACCGCCGCCGCGCTCGCCGCCTGGCCCAGGCACACGGTCTGGATGTCCGGCCGGACGTAGGTCATCGTGTCGTAGATCGCCGTCATGGCCGTGAACGAGCCACCCGGCGAGTTGATGTAGACGATGATGTCGCGGTCCGGCTCGTTGCTCTCCAGCGTCAGCAGCTGCGCCATCACGTCGTTGGCCGACGCGTCGTCGATCTGCACGCCGAGGAAGATGATCCGGTCCTCGAACAGCTTGTTGTACGGGTTGGTCTCCTTGATGCCGTACGACGTCCGCTCGACGTATGACGGCAGGATGTAGCGGTTGTGCACCTCGCGCAGCGCCGGGGGCAGGCTCAGGTCGGTCATGGCTTCGCTCCTCAGGCCAGAGTTCCGGCGCCTTCCGGGGCCTGCTGGGCCCCGGTGATCACCTTGTCGATGAAGCCGTAGTCCCGCGCCTCTTCGGCGGTGAACCAGCGGTCACGGTCGGAGTCGGACTCGATCTGCTCGAGCGACTGCCCGGTGTGGAACGACACGCGCTCCTGGAACATGCGCTTGGTGTAGAGCATCTGCTCGGCCTGGATGGCGATGTCGGAGGCCGTGCCCCCGATGCCGCCCGACGGCTGGTGCATCATGATCCGCGCGTGCGGCAGGGCCATGCGCTTGCCCGGCGCACCGGCGCACAGCAGCAGCTGGCCCATGGAGGCGGCCATGCCCATCGCGACAGTCGCCACGTCATTCGAGACGAACTGCATGATGTCGTAGATCGCCATGCCCGAGTAGACGGAGCCACCGGGCGAGTTGATGTAAAGCCAGATGTCGCGCTCCTCGTCCTCGGCGGCGAGCAGCAGCATCTGGGCGCAGATCCGGTTGGCAACCTGGTCGTTGACCTCGCTGCCCAGGAAGATGATCCGCTCCTTGAGCAACCGGTTGAACACCGAGTCGTCGAGCGTCAGGCTCGTGTCCGCGCCCCGACCGCGCCCGTGGGGCGCGGGACTGACTGGCGACGCTGGAATATGCAGGTCGGTCATGGCAGCCCTTCGCAAGAGTCTTGTACTTGCCGACCCTAACCGGTGCGGGGAGCGGCAGCTTCCTGTGCTGACCGCATTTCGCTATGAGCGCACCGTAGTGAAGGCCGGGGCTTTTGCCCCGGCCTTCAACGTTAGTGGTTGTGACCCTCGTGGTCCCCGTGATCGTGACCCTCGTGGTCGCCGTGGTCGTGGCCCTCGTGGTCCTCGACCGCGCCACGCAGGTCTTCCAGGCTCAGCGGCGTGCCGTCGCCGTCCACGATCTTCACCCGCTCCAGCACCAGCCCGAGCGCCTTGCCGCGGCGCACGTCGCCGAAGACGGCGCCGGCCACACCGGCCTGGACCAGCTGGTCGTAGTACTGCTGCGGCCCCATGCCGGCCCGCTGCGCGCGGTGCACGATCTCGTGCCCGAACTCGTCGTCGGTGACCTGGATGTTCTCGGCGTCGGCCAGGGTGTCGAGCACCAGCTGGACCTTCACGCCCTCGACGGCCGCCTCGTTGAGCTCGGCGTCCATCTCCTCCTCGGTCTTGCCCTCGGTCTGCAGGTAGTCCTCGAACGACGCCCCGATCCGCTGGAGCTGGTCGTTCATCGACTCCTTGCGCGAGTCGACCTCGTCCTTCACCACGCCCTCGGGCGCGGGCACGTCGGTCGCCTCGATGACCGCCTTCAGGGCGAGGTCACGCGCGGAGTACAGCTGCTCCATCCGCTTCACCCGGGTGAGCCGCGTGCGCAGGTCGTCCTTCAGCTCGTCGAGGGTGTCGAACTCGCTGGCCAGCTGCGCGAACTCGTCGTCCAGCTCCGGCAGCTGCTTGTCCTTCACCGACTTCACCGTGACGGCCACCTCGGCGTCGCGCCCCTCGAACTCCCCGCCAACCAGCTGGGTCGTGAAGGTCGTCGCGTCGCCGGCGCTCATGCCCACCAGCACGTCGTCCAGGCCCGGCACCAGCTGGCCGCTGCCGACCTCGTGCGACACGTTGGCCGCGCTGCCGCCCGGCACCTCTTCGCCGTCCACGGTCGCGGTCAGGTCGATC
The DNA here is from genome assembly GCF_040682015.1 of Dactylosporangium sp. NPDC051485. Taxonomy (NCBI): domain Bacteria; kingdom Bacillati; phylum Actinomycetota; class Actinomycetes; order Micromonosporales; family Micromonosporaceae; genus Dactylosporangium; species Dactylosporangium sp. NPDC051485. The sequence continues at coordinate 143,892 of NZ_JBFAZW010000008.1, read as the reverse complement.
TGCACGAAGTCGCCGGCCAGCGCGGAGCGCTCCACCGTCTTCAGCGTCGCGAACCGGTCGCGCAGCCCCTTGAGCTGCTCGTCCACGTCGTCGTCCGACACCACCAGCACGTCGACGGTCACCTGGATCTCACCCAGCTCCGGCAGCGTGATCTCCGGCCGCACGTCCACCTCGGCCTTGAACTTCAGCGGCTGCCCGTCCGCGAACTCGGTGATCTCGACCTCGGGCCGCCCGAGCGTCTTCACCTCGTGCTCCCGCACGGCGGCGAGGATCTGCGTCGGGATGACCTCCTGAACGGCCTCGTTGAGCACCGCCCCGCGCCCCACCCGCTGGTCGATGACCGCCTGAGGCACCTTGCCACGGCGGAACCCGGGGATGTTGACCTGCGAGCCGATCTCCCGGTACGCCTTCTTCAGGCTCGGCTCGAGCTCAGCGAACGGCACCTCGATTTCGAGCCGCACGCGCGTCGGGCTCAGGGTCTCGACGGTGCTCTTCACAGAACTTTCTCCCTCGTTGCTACGGCTTATGGACTGGCGGCTTGCGCTTTGACGTTCCCGGTCGGGGTGGCGGGATTTGAACCCACGGCCCCTCGCTCCCAAAGCGAGTGCGCTACCAAACTGCGCTACACCCCGGTGGTGTGCGTCGGCAAGTGTATGCGCTCGACCGGACAGCGCGCCGCTCGGTATGCCGGTGTCGCGCCTCGTGGGCCCCCGGGACGGGCGGAGGGCGGGGTCATTAGGTACGCTAGTGGCGCACCGGGACCTCCGGGTGCGCGCGGGCGTAGCTCAATGGCAGAGCTTCAGTCTTCCAAACTGACGGTGTGAGTTCGATTCTCATCGCCCGCTCTTGATCTATTAGTCGCTACCGCTCCCCTGGGGGAGCAAGCTCCACCCAGACCCCCTCGAAACCCACAACGGGGCGCCCTGGCGACGGACGAGTTCCCAGTTTGCGTCGGCGGCGGGTGTACTTGCAGTGCCTCGCCCTTGCCGCTCGTTCTCGGGCGGCTCGAAACACCCAGAAGCTCATGCTGTAGAGCTGCACTCCTCATCCGTCCGGCGCGTGTGCAGCCGGGCGGATGAACCACCCAAACGCGCCGGATCTCCTCACCGACTCCCAATCGCGGCGTCGCGGTGGCACGCCTGGAGGGTCGTGGCGTTCAAACCGCCGGCCGCAGTCTCACTTGCCCGCATGAAGTGACAGTTGCGTTTGCGCTGTTCAGCGCCACATCCCTGGGGACACCAACGCGTGGAGCGATGGACCTCTCAACCCGGTTGAGAGTATCGTCGAACATATGACCGAGCAGACCTCCGACACCCGCGGCGACTACGTGGACGAGCGTGGCGTGCTCATCACCGCCGCCGGTCGTGAGCGTGCTCGCGTCCAGTTGGCCGAACTCGACGGCAAATGGACACCGGAACAGCGAGAGCAGCGCAGGCTTGCCCTGCTGGCCCGGATCACTGCCGCGTGACCGAGGCGCAGCTCGCTCTCGACACGTCCGCCGTCCTCGCCTACGTTGCCGGTTCGGCCGGCCTCGGTGAACTGTTGGGCGAGGTAACCGAAGAGAAGCATCAGTTCGCTGTCCCCGCCGTCTGCCTTGTCGAGGCCGGGCTGCAACTGGACGAGGCATCGTGGCCGATGCTCGACGTGCTTGCCCAGCACCCGGCTGCAGTCGTTGTCGGACTCGACGCTGCCGACTGGAAAGCCCACGCCTCGGCTGCTGCCCTGTTCGGCGGAGCCGGGGCTGGCGCCGCGGCGCTACTCGTAGCGCAGGGGCAGGTCTGGTATGTGGCGACCCTTCAGCCGGACGCGTACGGAGACGGCATCGATACCGTGCGGATCGAGGACTGAAAAGGGATGCCCCCTCAAGGCGGTTGTCGGCGTCCAGGATCGGACGTGCCAGAAGCGTGCCAGTAACCTAGTCCGCTCACGGTCACCAGTGGGCACGATCGGGCGTGAACAGCTGGTGCCCACCAGGCGAATCTGGACAGACCCTCTGGACCGGGAAGATCTTCCAATCTGACGGTGGGAGTTCGATTCTCCTCGCACGCCCCCTGTGTTTACGTCGATTTTGCCCGTTTTGCGCTTCTCCGCGCATCACGTTGCGTCCGGCCAGAGGCGGTCTAGGGTCCTCGATGTACAGGCGAACGGCGCCACGGGACGACGGGCCCGTGGCGCCGCTGAAGGAAGCGGGGCTGGACCCGCTCGCTGCCTTACACGGGGGCGGGGACCGGGACGGGGATCTGGCGGGCGTTCAGCAGGGCCGTGTAGTCGCGCTGGGCGGCGTCCAGCAGGCTGATCCAGGCGTCCTCGCCGATCGGGGTGCGGACCGGGCGTTCGTCGGAGTCGATCAGGCGCATCAGCTGCGCGGCGAAGAGCTCCGGCGGGTTGGCCACCGGCAGGGACTTCAGGGCGCGCAGGCCGGCCAGCATCGGGGAGACCACGCGGCCGTAGGCCGGGATGTTCTCGGTCGACTCCGTCAGGGAGGTGCCCCACTCCGTCTGGAACGTCCCGGGCTCCACGGCCATGGCGTGCACGCCGCTGCCCGCCAGCTCCAGGGACAGGGTCTCGACCATGCCCTCCAGGGCGTACTTGGCGGCCGAGTGGGCCCCCAGGCCGGGGTAGGCCGTGCGGCCGGCGGTCGAGGAGACCATGACGATGTCGCCGAAGCCCTGGGCGCGCATCAGGGGAAGGACCATGCGGGTCAGGCGCCACGGGGCGATCAGGTTGACGGCCAGCTGGGCCTGCAGCTCGGCCTCCGTGACCTCCTCGACGGCGCCGAAGTGGCCGGCGCCGGCGTTGTTCACCAGCACGTCGACGCCGCCGTAGCGGGCCAGCGTGGCGTGTACCGCATTGTGACAGTCATCGGGGTCGCACACGTCCAGTGCGCAGGTGGCGAGCGTGCGGGGGTACCGGTCCCGGAGGTCCTCGAGGGTCTCGGGATTGCGGGCCGTGGCCAGAACCTGCTGTCCGGAGGCGGCGACCGCCTCGGCCAGTGCGCGCCCCAGGCCGGTGGAGCAACCGGTGATCAACCAGCGACGAGTCATGTTCCGCATAGTGACTCTCAGTATCCGCCGACCGACAGTCTGAGAAACGTGAATGACCATCATTCAGCGGACTTTTCGGCCGTTCGTGGCGGGCGGGTCGCCGGCCGTACAGTTGGCGGGTGCGCTCGCTGGCGGAGCTGATCTCCGACGACCGGTCCGCCTGGGCCGAGATCGAGGCCTCGGTCACCGGGTCGCCGTATGCGATCGAGATTCTGCCGACGGAGCCCGACCGGGCGGCGTCGTGCCTGCACCGGCTGCAGGTCGGCACCGCGTCCTGGCTCGGCGCCCTGGTGTACGGCACCGGAGGCCTCGTCGTCGACGGCGGCTGGCTGCGGGTCTTCGGCTCCGGCAACCCGCGCCGGAGGCTCGCCGACATCCACGCGGTCAACGAGGTCTTCGAGCCGGCCGGGCTGCTCGTCGCGCAGGACGTCATGGGCGGGGAGTTCGTGTGGCGCCAGGGCGAGGCCGAGGACGGCCTGCCCACCATCCACTACTTCGCGCCCGACACCCTGCGCTGGGAGGACCTCACGCTCGGCTACACCGACTGGCTCTACGCCATGCTGGGCGGCGCGCTCGACCAGTTCTACCTGAGCTGGCGCTGGGCCGGCTGGCGCGACGAGGTGGCCGCCTGTCCCCTCGACAGCGGCATCAGCGTCCTGCCGCCGCTGTTCACCAGGGAGGGCAAGGACATCGAGAGCTGCAGCCGCCACGCGATCCCGATGCGCGAGATCGTCGACGTCAAGCACGACATGGCCGACCAGCTCGGCGCATGAGGCTCGCCCGCGACGACTCCGGCGCCGGGGCGCCGATGGTGCTGTTGCACGGCGGCGGGAGCGGGCGGGGGACCTGGGACGCGTTCACCCGCGAGGTCGAGGGCTACCGCGTGATCGCCGTCGGGCACCGCATCCACAGCCTGGCCCCGCGACCGTTCGCGGCCGCGGTCAAAGGCTTCCTGCGGGAAACCGGATGATCGGGCACGGCCGGGCAGGTTTCGGGCGTTTTCCCAGGTCAATTCCTTGATCCGTACTGCGTTCGCACATATGTTCGACTAGGGTCCTCGGGCATGGAGATCGCGAACTGCCCAGCCACGAAGATCAGCCCGACCGCCACCGGCGACATCGAGGTCCGTTGCACGAAGCCCACCGGCCACGTCGAGACCGGTGATCCGCAGCACGAGGCGAAGCTCGGCGTCTTCCCAGTGCGGTGGCGCTGACCATAAGGTGGTGAATACGGTTCGCAGCCGGACTCGAAGGGTTTTGTGGCTGCCGTGCCGAGCTCGAAGTACACCGAGATCTTCACCGTCCTCCAGCGCCGCATCGACGCCAAGCAGTACGAGATCGGGGACTACCTCCCGACCGAGGCCGAGCTCACGCGCGAGTTCGGCACCTCCCGGGCGACCGTCGTGCGGGCCCTGCGCCAGCTGCGTCTGCGCGGCTGGATCCAGGGCGTGCAGGGCAAGGGCCGCATCGTGCTCGGCCGGCCGGCGACCCGGTTCGCCCAGCTGCCGGAGCGGGTCAAGCACCTGCTGCTCACCGGCGAGGACGCGGCGCTGCAAGGGGTGCGCCTGGTCTCGGCCCCGGCGCGCATCGCCGCCGTGCTGGGAAGGGCGCCCGGGGTGCCGCTGCTGTCCGGGCGGTACGTCCTGGCGCCGCCCGACGCGCCGCCATTCGGGTTGCGCACGGTGTTCGTGCCGGCCAACCTGACGAACCTGACCACCCTCGACCCGGAGGGCGGCCTGCTCGCCCACCTCGAGCGGCGCAACGGGATCGCGGCCGGGCGGGTGATCGAGCGCGTCGGCGCCCGGCTGGCCACCGGCGGGGAGGCGGCGGCGCTGCGGCTGCCGGAGCCGCGCAGCGTGGCCGTGTCCCTGATCACCGTGCTGGACGTGCGCAGCGACCCGCTGCTGGCGGTCGACGCGGTCCTGGCCCGCGAGGCGCCCGCGATGCTGTCGACCTACGACCTGTGATCAGTTCGAGCGCTGGGCCAGGTCCAGGGCGTACTCGGGCCACCACTGGCCGGCCGGGGGCTCACCCGGCCGGCACGCGCCGTCCGACTCGCCCGGGCGCTTGATCCACAGCAGGGCGTCGACACGGGAATCGCCGGTGCCCGTGGTGGTCGGGGCGTTGCCAAGGAGCCGGCCGGGCGGGTTGCACCAGTGCGGGCCCCCGTCGACGTCCCCGGCGCCCTCCACCGGCCCGGCGCCGTTGCGGCTGGTGTCGATGACGAAGTGCGGCTTGTTCGGGAGGGCGTCGGAGAGCTGTTTGCCGTACGACACATTCTCCGCCGTCTTGTAGAAGTTCGCGACGTTGAGGGCGAACCCGTCGGCCTTGCCGATCCCGGCCTGCTTCAGGGCGTCGGCCAGCTGGTGCACGTCGGTGATCCAGCGCGGGTTCCCGGCGTCGAGGTAGACGGCGGCCGAGCCCGTGCCCTTGAGCACCGCGATGGCGTCGGAGAGCGACTCGTACCGCTGCGAAGTCTCACAACCCTCGACGGCGTGCGCGACGGCGTCCGGCTCGAGGATCACGACGACCGGGCGGCCCTTGACGCCGGCCGCGAAGGCGCGGATCCACGCCCGGTACTCATCGGGCGAGGCGGCGCCGCCGGAGGAGTACTTGCCGCAGTCGCGGTGGGGGATGTTGTACGCCACCAGCACCGGCAGCCGCTTCTGGGCGGCCGCGCAGGTCAGCACGGAGTCGACCCGCGCGCCAACGGTGCTCGGGCCGTCGCTCACCCACAAGGCGGTCGGCCGGTCGGCGATGCGGCGCAGGGTGGTGGCGTCGGCGGCGCGGTCCTGGCTGCTCCAGTGCTCCACCTGCTCCGTCGCGGGGCCGCCGGGCTCGACGAAGAGCACCCGGCCGGCGAGGGGGTTGCCCTGCGCCGCGGGCTGGGCCGCCGCCGTCGCCGGCGAGCAGTCGCGGTGGCCCGGCGCGGCCGACCGCTCGGGCGGGTCGTCCTTGCCGCACCCGGCCAGCCCCGACAGCGCGAGGACGAGCAGGACCGCCCCCCGTCCAACCGTGTTCGCCACCACGGGAGGGTACCCCGTCTGATCACCCGCTCGGGTGAGCCGATTCGCCGAGGGGCAGGCAGGCGGAACGTGACCTATGCTCTGGGGCGAGTCGGGGACCGGGGACCGGGCCGCGGGGCAACACAGCGAGAGGATCCCGTGTCGGAACCATTCGAGATCCCCGTATTCGGGCGGTCGTGGGCGCGGCTGGAGAGCTTCAGCAGGCTCGCCGGCCCGCTGAACCCTCCGCCGGCGGGGGTGCCGTATCGGGTCCGATATCGGGCGCAGCGCACGATCAACGGCCGTCCGCGGGTGGCCGGCTCGATCTTCATCGCGCTGTTCAACATCTGCTTCGAGGTCATCTTCTGCGTCTGGCTGCTCCAGCCGGCGCACTTCGCCCAGACCAACCCCGGCCCGGTCGCCGAGGCGGCCGGCGTGGCGAACGTGTTCGTCATCTGCAGCATCGCCATCGTCGAGCTGCTGCGCCTGATCAACGTGCTCTCGCTGTCGCTGGCCTCGATGACCGCCCGCGACCCGATCCCGGTCACCCCCGACGCGCGGCTGCGCCTGGCCTTCCTCACCACGATCGTGCCCAGCAAGGAGCCGATCGCGGTCGTCCGCGACACGCTGCGCGCGGCCAAGCGCATCCGCCACCGCGGTGTGCTCGACATCTGGCTGCTCGACGAGGGCGACGACGACGAGGTCAAGGCCATGTGCGACGAGCTGGGCATCCGGCATTTCACGCGCAAGGGCATCGCCCGGTACAACCGGCCGAAGGGCCCCTTCCGGGCGAAGACCAAGCACGGCAACTACAACTCGTGGATCGCCGCGCACGGCGACGACTACGACGTGATGCTCGCCGTCGACCCCGACCACGTGCCGCTGGCCAACTTCGCCGAGCGCATCGTGGGGTACTTCCGCGACCCCGACGTCGCCTACGCCATCGGCCCGCAGTGCTACAAGAACGGCGAGGCCTTCGTCACCCGCGCCGCGGAGTCCCAGCAGTTCCCGTTCCACAGCGTGATCCAGCGCGCGGCCAACCGCTACGGCACCTCGATGCTGGTCGGCACCAACAACGCGGTCCGCATCTCGGCGCTGCGCAGCATCGGCGGCCTCAGCGACTCGATCACCGAGGACATGGCCACCGGCCTGATGCTGCACACGACCCGCAACCCGGAGACCGGCCACCGCTGGAAGTCCGTGTACACCCCGGACGTGCTGTCCGCCGGCGAGGGCCCGTCGAGCTGGAACGACTACTTCAGCCAGCAGCGGCGCTGGTCGCGCGGCACCTTCGAGATCCTGACCCGCACCTACTGGCGCCGCTTCTGGCGCCTCTCGCCGGGCGGGATGCTGCACTACACGCTGATCACGACCTTCTACCCGTCGATGGCGATCGGCTGGCTGCTGGGCATCGTCAACGCGATCCTGTTCCTGGGCCTGGGCGTGAGCGGCATGACCATCTCACCCCAGCTGTGGTTCGCCCTGTACACGGACGCCACGGCGTTCTCGCTCTGGCTCTACATCAACAACCGGCAGTACAACGTGAGCCCCTACGAACCGCCGGACTCCCGCGGCATCAAGGGCATGCTGATGTCGATCATCGCCGCCCCCATCTACGCCGTCCAACTGCTGAGCACGCTGTTCCGCCGCCCGGCCCGCTTCGTGGTGACCCCGAAGGGCGCCAGCTCCACGAGCGACGGCCTGCGCACGTTCCGTAACCACCTGGGCTGGCTGATCCTGCTGGTCGCGACGATCGTGGTCGCCTTCGTGCGCGACTACGCTGCCCCGGCCTCGCTGCTGTGGCCCTGCGTGGCCCTGGTGGTCTGCCTCACGCCGCTGGTGCTGTGGCGGCTGGACGCGCGGCTGGTGCGGGACCAGGAGCGGGCGGAGAGCCTGGAGCGGGAGGGCCGGGCCAAGGACCACCCGGTGCCGAAGCAGGCCGGCACCCCGGAGCACGCGGGCGACATCACGATGGAGATCCCGTCGGCACTGCTGCGCGAACGCCTGGCGGCCCGGGAGGCGGGGCAGCCCCTGGAGGACGTGGGCGCCACCATCATCATGCCGAAGGTGACCGACGTCCCCGCCCAGCGCCGCGCGCCCCGCATCGAGCACCGCGACGAGTAGCCGCCGCCGGGCTCGTTCAGCCGGCGACCGACCCGGCGACGACCAGGTTGGCGCGCAGGGATGCCAGGTCGTCGTCGGTCAGGCCGTGCTCGTGGGCCCAGCCCCGGATGTCGCCCCAGCGCGAGCGGACCTCGGCCAAGGTGCGGGTCATCAGCGCCGCCTCCGGCTCCCAGACCGCGACGGAGGCCGGGCGCGGCGGCAGGCCCAGCCGGTCCACCACCACGGCCACCCGCTCGTGGATGGTCGGCATCGCCGCCGCGGTGGCCGCGTAGTCGGCGGCGATCGCCTCCTCCGGCACCCCGAGCAGGCCGAGGACCACGGCGGCCAGGACGCCGGTGCGATCGCAGCCCGCCTCGCAGTGGAACACCGCGGGCAGGGTGCCGGCGCAGGCCAGGTGCCGGACCGTGCCGGCGAGCACCGGGCCCTTCTCGGCCAGGATCGCGACGTAGTGGCCGACCAGGTCGTCGGCGCCGCTCACGTCGGCGATGGGGGCCGAGTAGTACTCCACCCGGGAGCCGGACAGGGGGCCGCGGCCCAGCTGGGAGACCTCGTACTCGCCGCGCAGATCGATCACGGTGGACAGGCGCAGGTCGTGGACCAGGGAGGCGACGTCGGCGGGGGTGGCGTAGGCGAGGGAGTCGCTGCGGAAGAGCACCCCCGGGCGGACCGTGCCGCCCGAGGCCGGCAGGCCGCCCAGGTCGCGGAAGTTGACCAGGCCCTCGAGGTGGCCGGCGAAGGGTCGCCGACGCCGCCAGAATCTCACCAGATGAGGTCCTTCACCCACTGGTAGAAGCTCACGAACCAGCCGACCTCGCGCAGGTAGGCGATGCCCGCGGCGGCCAGGAAGAGGCCGGTCAGGGCGTGGGCGCCGCGGGCCGAGCGGCGCGGGCGGCCCAGGCGCTGCTCGAGGAGCAGGCGGCCGAGGAGGCGGGTCAGGGCGAAGACGCCCACGGCGACGCCCAGGACGACCAGGAAGGCGATGAACGGGCCGGTCAGGCCGCCCTCGCTGTCCAGGGCCCACAGGCCCCAGCAGATGAAGGCGATGACGGCGCCGGTGCCGGTGTACTCCCAGCCGATCTTGAGCTGGCGGGCGCGCTCCCCCGGGGGTGGGGTGTAGCGGGGCAGGCGGCTCTCGTCCGGCTCGATGGGCAGCATGCCGGTCGGCTCTGGGGCCGGGCGCGGGATGACCTTGGCTCGGCCGCGCATCTGCGGGACGCCATCGGCGTTGACCGACACACCGCCCGCGGAGACGGGCACGCCCGAGACCGGGGGCGCGGAGACCGGCGGGACCGGCTGGTAGAGGGCGGTCGCACCACCGGCGCCGTTACCGCCGGAACGCAGCTGCACGAGCTCGCGCTCCAGGCGCTCGATGCGCTGGTAGGCGTCGGTCTCGGTGCCGCTGATCGACGGGCGGGCGCGGCCGACCGCGCGGCCGGTCTCGGTGCCGTCGGACTCGTGCCAGTCGCAGCCGACGTCGGGCAGGCCGCAGCGGCGCACCAGGTCGGCCAGGTCGCTCACCCAGAGCTGCAGGTCGCGGGTCAGCGGGCGGTCGCCCGGACTGTCGGCCAGCGGGGCGTGCAGGTGGTCGCGCAGGGCCGGGACGCGCTCGAGCAGCGGGTGGCGGCGCAGCACGTTCCACGGCGGCGGGGAGGCGTCGGGCGGGCCGCCCAGGTCGCTGCGGCCGTCGACGCGCGGGTAGGCGCCGGTGACCATGAAGTAGGCCACCGCGCCGAAGCCGTGCACGTCGTAGGCCGGGCCGACGTGCTTGACCCCGCCGAACGCCTCCGGGCCGCCCGACTCCGGGGTGTAGGCGATCTGGGTGATCTCCTCCGCACGGAAGTACCGGGCGCCGGTGAAGTCGATCAGGCGCACCTCGCCGGTGGCGAGGACCATCACGTTCGACGGCTTCACGTCCATGTGCAGCACCGGCGTGGCGCCGCTCTGCTGCGGTTCGTGGAGGTTCTGCAGTACCCCGGCAAGGGTCCGCAACGCCGAGACGGCCCCGAGGCGGCGGGCGCCCGGCGTCGCACCCGCCCGCTGGGCCACGTATTCGCGCAGGTTGACGCCGTGCAGATAGTCGTAGACCTGGTAGGGCACGGCGTCGCCCGGTGCCGGGCGCTCGCCGGGGCGGTGCGGCGGCGGGCCGTAGAAGCCGTCCGCGCGCCGGCAGATGCCCTGCACGCCACGGTTGTTGAGGTCCATGAGCGCGGCGTCGCCCTTGTCCCAGGAGCGCAGCTCGTCGGCGACCGGGCGCTGCGGGTCGACGCGGAAGACCTTGACCGTCATCGGCGCCGAGGTCACCCCGCCGCAGACGCGCACGGCCCGGTAGACGTCCGCCTGCCCGCCGGAGCCCAGGTGGGCTACCAGGCGGTACCGCTGGAATGTCTCGGACAAAGGGCTCGCCGGACCACACACGAGGTCCAGCAACGCACCGTGCGTCATGACATGACTCCCCCCAGCCAGCAATCGCAGGCAAACGCCCGGTCTGGCCCGACAAAGCTTCGCCCGGTCGACCCCGGACCGGGCGCCCCCTACGAATCCGAGGGTAACGAGCGTGCAAATCGGGTCGCGCTGGGCGGAGGTCACGAGGTAGACACGACCTGATGAGCGACTATGTGCTGCGCACGGCGACCGAGGCGGACCGCGACGCCCTGGGCCGGGTCCGGCGGGAGGCGTTCGGCCTCACGCACACCCCGGTCCCCAACGACACGTACCACGACATCTCCGAGCTGGACCGCAGCCACCTCGTAGAGCACCGCGGGCAGGTCGTCGGCGTGGTGGCCGCGTTCACCCGCGACATGGCGGTGCCGGGCACGGTCGTGCCCGTGGCGCACGTCACAGGTGTCGTCGTGTCGCCGGTGCACACCCGCAAGGGCCTGCTGCGCCGCATGATCACCGAGCAGCTGCGCTCGGCGCCGGAGGCCGTCGCCGCGCTGTGGGCCTCCGAGGGGCGCATCTACCAGCGCTTCGGCTATGGCCTGGCCGCCCAGAACCTCACCATCCGGGCCGACCGGCGGGAGCTGTCGCTGCGCGTGCCGCCCGCGCCGGGCACCCTGCGCTCCGCCGTGCCCTCGGACGTGATCGAGGAGCTTTCCCAGGTGTACTCCCAGGTGCTCCCGACCCGCCCCGGCTGGTCGAGCCGCGACGCAACCTGGTGGGGGCACCTGACGAGCGATCTGGAGCACCGCCGTGAGGGCACCACGCCGGCCCGCGCGGTGCTGTGGGAGAACCCGGACGGCGTGGTCGAGGGCTACGCCCGATACCGGATCAAGCCCAACTGGGACGACAACGGCCCCAAGCAGGAGGTCAACGTCATCGAGGTGGTCGCCACCACCACGGCCGCCTACGCCGAGCTCTACCGCTTCCTGCTGCGCGTCGACCTGTCCCGCACCCTCGTCCAGGGCTGCTCCAGCGTCGAGGAGCCGCTGTTCTACATGGTCGACGAGCCCCGCCAGCTCGGCGGCAAGGTCGGCGACGGGCTCTGGGTGCGCATCACCGACCTCCCGCGGGCCCTCACCGCCCGCAAGTACGCCGCCCCGGTCGACGTCGTGCTCGGGGTGACCGACGCGCTGATGGAGGGCAACGCCGGGCGCTGGCGGCTGCGCGTCGGCGCGGGCGGCGCCGTGGTCTCCTGCACCCCGGCCGACGGCGAGCCCGACCTGAGCCTGGACATCGCCGACGTGGCCGCCGTCTACCTGGGCGGCACCTCGCTCGGCGCGCTGCATCTGGCGGGCCGGGTCCGGGAGCACCGGCCCAGCGCGGTGGCCGCCGCGAGCGCCGCGTTCGGCTGGCCCACCAAGCCCAATTCGATCGAAATCTTCTGATGCCTCGGCGGGTGGCGCCGGAGACGGTAGTGTCAGGCGCATGGGAGGGATCCAGCGCCGCCGCCGGCGCATGCGGCAACACCAGCCGGTGACCCCTCCCACGCCCGCCCCGGAAGAGCCCGAGGAGCCGGCCGCAGCGCCGCCGGCACCCGCGGTCGAGGCCGCCAAGCCGGCGCCGCGCCCTTCGCCGCACCACCTGGCGGAGATGGCGGGCACGTTCGCCATGACCGCGGCCGTGCACGACCCGGAGCCGGCGGCCCCCGAGCCGGCCGCCGCCCCCGCCGAGGCGCCCCACGACGACGAGCACCACGACGACCACCACGACCTGCACCAGCACCATCACCACCAGCACCACCACGACGAGGTGGTGTCGGAGCGCGGGCTGCGCGGCCTGGTCGGCGGCGGCGCGTCACAGGTGAGCGTGTCGGCGGCGATGCGGGCCCGCGACGCGGCCCGCCCCAGCGACGACGACGTGGCGGCGGCCGAGCGGAACCTGCAGATCATCCGGCGGGGCTGGGTGCCGCGCGAGGAACTCGCCCGGCCGGGGCGCCGCCCACCCACCGGCTGAACGTTCGGTGTCGATCCCAGCGCGCTCCGTGAGGAGCCCGGACGACTGATTTGTGGCCGCCCCACCATGGCCTACGGTGGCAACCGCCTGCTGTCGCAGTTGGAAAGAGGCCCCCGTTGCTCCTGCCGCGCTGGATTCGCCGCAAGATCGTCCTGCCCGTCGTCGCCGCCGCCGTGATGGGCGCGGCGAACATCCCGCCGCTCTACAACGGGACCGTCGGCTGGCTGCACGGTCACAAGATCAACAGCGCGGAGTACAAGGCGGCCAACGGCTACTGGCAGATCGTCGAGCTGCCGAAGGGGCAGCGGGTCAACGCGATCCACGCGGCCCTGCTGCCGTCGGGCCGGATCCTGCTCATCGCCGGCTCCGGCAACGACCGGGAGCAGTTCGAGGCCGGCACGTTCAAGACGCTGATCTTCGACCCGGTGAGCGGGCACACCACGCTGGTGCCGACGCCGACCGACCTCTTCTGCGCCGGGCACACCTACCTGCCCGACGGCAAGCTGCTGGTGGCCGGCGGCACGCTGCGCTACGAGCTGCTCGAAAAGGACGTCAAGAAGGCCGGCGGCACGATGACGTTCAAGAACGAGTCGCCGGACGCGGGGCGCACGTTCCCCAAGGGCACGGCCCTCAACGGCGCGAACGGGCACAAGTACCTCACCGACGACGACGTCACCGTGCCGCCCGCGACCAAGGTCGTCCAGCCGCCGCACCGCCAGGGCGAGGAGCCCACGGTCGTGATCACCGCGGGTCAGGCGCAGGTCTGGGCGGACGCGGCCGCCGAGGGCGCGGCCTACGTGGTGAACCACGACGCGCAGTACGAGATCGAGGGCCTCAGCGGCACCGACCGCCACAACCTCTACGCGCTCTCCGACAAGATCACCATGGACAAGCAGGACTACCAGGGCCGCAAGGAGGCCTACGAGTTCAACTCGGTGACCGAGCGGTACGAGCGCGTGCAGGACATGCACGAGAAGCGCTGGTACCCGACGCTGACCGGCCTCTCCAACGGCTCGGTGCTCGCGGTGTCGGGCCTGGACGGCAGCGGCCAGGTCGTCGACGGGAGCAAGAACGAGATCTACGACCCGAAGACGAAGACCTGGGTCACGCGCGAGGACCTGAACCGGTACTTCCCGACGTACCCCGCGCTGTTCCAGACCGCCAAGGACAACATCCTGTTCTTCTCCGGGTCCAACGCCGGCTACGGCCCGGCCGACAAGGGCCGCGACCCGGGCCTGTGGGACCTGACGAACAACAACTTCACCCCGGTGCCCGGCCTGCGCGAGCCCGACCTGATGGAGACCAGCGGCTCGGCCTGGGCGGGGCCGGTGCAGAACCAGACCATCATGGTCGTCGGCGGCGGCGGGGTGGGCGAGTCGGACCGGACCTCGAGCCGGATCGACATCGTCAAGCTGGGCGAGGCCAAGCCGCGCTTCGAGCCCGGCCCGACCCTGCCGAAGCCGACCCGGTATCCGCTGCTGGTGAACCTGCCCGACGACACGGTGCTGATCAGCAACGGCTCGTCCGACTACCGCGGCAAGAGCGACAGCGACAACCACACGGCCCGGATCTACCACCCGGACACCAACACGCTGACCTTCGCGGCCGACCCGACCGTCGGGCGCAACTACCACAGCGCCAGCGTGCTGCTGCCCGACGGCCGGGTGCTGACGGTGGGCTCGGACCCGCTGTTCCGCGACAAGAAGAACACCATCGCCGGAACCTTCGAGCAGCGCATCGAGATCTACAGCCCGGCGTACCTGTTCCGCGGCTCCCGCCCGGCCATCGGCGACGGCCCGGCCGAGCTGAGCCCCGGCCAGCAGGCCCACTACATCATCAGCAACCCCGACGACGTGGGCTCGGTGCGGCTGATCCGGCCGGGCGCGGCGACGCACATGCTCAACACCGAGCAGCGGTCGCTGGCCGTCGACTTCAAGCCCACCATGAACGGCGTGCAGCTCACCCTGCCGGCGTCGCCCGCCATGATGCTGCCCGGCCCCTACATGCTGTTCGTGCTCAGCAAGACCGGCGTCCCGTCCGAGGCGAAGTGGGTCTCCATCTCCTGAGCGCCGGATGCGGCTGCGCCCGCCGACGGACCGGGTGGCCCGCCGGCGGGCGCGCCGGGCGAACGTCAGGGATCGATCAGGCCGGCAGCGGGGGCAGGACGCGGGAGTTGTCGTAGTCCAGCACCTGAGCGATGCGGCGGGCGTGGCGCTCGTTGCCGGAGAACTTGGTCGACAGGAACGTCGTCACCAGCGTGGTGGCCTCGTCGAGCGTGTGCTGGCGGGCGCCGATCGAGACGATGTTGGCGTCGTTGTGCTCGCGGGCGAGCTGCGCCGTCTCGATGTTCCAGGCGAGGGCGGCCCGGACGCCGGGGACCTTGTTGGCGGCGATCTGCTCGCCGTTGCCCGAACCGCCGATCACCACGCCGAGAGCACCGGGGTCGGCGACCACCCGGGCGCCGGTGTGCAAGCAGAAGGCCGGGTAGTCGTCGTCCGGGTCGTACTTCGCCGGTCCGACGTCCACGACCTCGTAGCCCTGCAGACCCAGGGCGCTGACCAAGTGCACTTTCAGTTCGTAGCCGGCATGGTCCGAACCAAGGTAGACGCGCATACCCGGCAGTCTGTCAGAGCCGGACGAGGCCCAGGCAGGAACCCGCCAGCAAGCCGCCGCCGACCAGGACGAGGCCGAACACCCAGCCGGCGGTGGACTGCGGGCGCAGCCGCCAGATGCGGCGGCGGTCCCAGACGAGCACGGCGGCGGCGAAGGCGCCGACTCCGAAGGCGGCGATCATCGCCGCGAGGAAGATCCGCATCTGCATGTGTTCACCCCAGGCCCCGGAAGTCCAGCGGCCTAGTGTGTATCACGATCGAGTGAATCAGCACGAATCTCGCCCCGCGGCGGACCGACACAACCCCTTCGGAACGACTGCCTGGCAATGACCGCCTAGAGCTCGCTGAGCTGGGCCACGACGAGACCGGCCCGGGCCTTCGGGGTGAACCAGGTGCTCTTGCGCGGCATCTTCTGCCGGGCCAGGTTGACCGCCACGAAGTCGTCGACCGTCACCGGGGCGATGAGCACGGCCAGCTCGGCGCGGCCGGCGTCGACCTCGCCGCGCAGCCACTCGGCCGGGTAGTCGCCGCCGACGTAGGTGATCCGCTTGTCGCCGGGCTCCAGCTCGAGCGCCTCGGCGAAGAGGCGGCGCTCGACGAGGGCGTGGTCGAGGTTGTCGATCACGCTCACGCCCTCGACCCGGGGCAGGGCGGCCGACCAGGCGCCGTCGCGGGTGTAGAGGTGCACCCGGCCGCCGGTGACCGGGACGCCGACCGGGCCGGTCAGCGGCTGGAGGTCGAGGGCCTCGAGCGAGCCGGGCAGCTCGGAGACGAGCCGGTTGTACGGCTGGATCGCCACCGACTCGGGCGTGGTGATCACGGCGAGGAAGCGCGGGTAGCCCGCGGTCTGCGCGGCGAGGCTGCGGTGGTTGCCGTCGGCCACGACCAGCTCGCCGCCGCCGGCCAGGGCCAGCAGGCGGTCGCGGGTGGTGCCGGCGCCGACCGCCCAGATCTCGTGGGTCCGGCCGGACGGGTCGACGTCGGCGACGGCCGGGCCGCCCGCGTCGGAGACGGCCTGGGCCAGGGCGGCGTGCAGCGCGTCGCCGTGGGCGGTCTGCAGCAGCAGGACGGGCGACAAGAGGTGCTGGGTGGCCTCGGCCAGGGCGACCCGCTCGCGGACCTTCTCGATGAAGACGTCCTCGTTGCGGATGACCGCGCCCGGCTCGTCGGCGCTGGTCGAGATCTGGTCGGTGTCGACCATGCACCACAGGCCGTAGGCGCGGGCGCCGTCCGGGGCGGTGATCCGGTAGAGCACCACGACGTCGGCCGCCGGTGCGTAGTGGCCGTCCTCCTTCGCCGACCGCAGGCGCTCGACGGCGTCGGGCAGGCAGTCCAGGAAGGGGCGGCCGACGCTGTCGGGAGCCCGGTGCGGCATCTCCACGGCCAGCGCGCTGGCCGGGTTGGCGGCGATGATCGCGGTGATCTCCGCGTCGTCGGCGAACTCGTCGTAGTTCTGCGCGCCGGTCCCTCCGGTGGAGAGCCAGGCGTGGGCGATCGGGTGCGCTACCGTCATACCGAAACGCTATCGCTCAGCTGACCCCGGCCGTGGCACGGGGGACGGGGCGTCCCGCAGAGCGGCGCACAACCCCCCGGATCAGGCCCGACGCGCACACCACGACGGGCGGGGCGAGCAGCGCGCTCACCTCGTCGGGCAGTTCGGGCAGTTCTTCCTTCCAGGACCGCTCCTGGACGGTCCAGCGGGTCTCAGACATGATCTCGGCCTCTCCCAGAGAATGTCGCGGCAACTTTGCCAACGACACCCATTCGTGCCGGCAACGCACCGGCTGTGCGAATTCCAGGAAACGGCACACAGGGGCTGCACGAGCCGGTTTTGTCGCGCACACGGCACGAACTAGGGGAACGCGGGAGTGCTCCGTGTCAGCAGCTTGACGATCCGCAGCGCCATCCCGCGGGGCTGGCGGCGGCGCAGCTCGACCATGTCGGCGAGCGCGTGGATGATCCGCAGGCCGCGCCCGGACTCCGCGTCCGGGCCCGGGTCGGGCACCTCGGTCGTGTCGAGGCCGGTGCCCTCGTCCACGACGTCGATGATGCAGCGATCCTCCTGAATGGTGACCGTGACCTCGTAGTCGCTGCCCATGCCCGCGTGCTGCACCGCGTTGGCGCAGGCCTCGCCGACCGCCAGGCCGATGTCGTCGCGGCAGTCGTTGGTCACCGAGAAGACCGCCAGCGCCGCGTCGAGCACCCGCCGGGTCAGCGGTACCGTCGTGCGGTCACGGGGAAGCGAGAGTGAGAGCCGGACTTCCATCCCCACGGTCGGGCTCCCTCCATGCGTGGCGGCGGCTGTCCCGTTAGGGTGCCCCGGAGGCCACGAGAGGAAACGCATCCCGGACCCGGCGCGTCACGACCCGCTCGGCGACGAAGGACAGGAACGGCACGGTGCCGGCCAGCAGCACCAGGGCCGTGAACGGCAGCTTCCAGCGGGCCCGCCGGGCCAGGTCGGCCGCGAGCACCAGGTAGACCATGTACAGGAAGCCGTGCGCCGGGCCGACGATCGCCACGATCGTGTCGTCGTCGGCGGTGTACTTCAGCACCGTGCCGACCGTGAGCACGATCAGCAGCACGCCGACGATCCAGGCCACGATCCGGTAGCGGGTCAGTGCGGGGTTCAGGTTCATCCGGGAAAGTCCTTCGGACGGCGATCGGGATTCGCGGCGAGCCAGGCGAGCATCCGGTTGTACTGCGCGAGCTCCGGGTCCTCGGCGGCGTCGACGGCGGGCGCCGACGCCCGCACGGGCGGCCGCATCGGGGCCGGCGCCGGCCGGGGTGCGCTCGTGCCCCGGGCGTCGCGGATCGCGCGCGCCCACAGGAAGACCACGAAGAGCGCGAAGAGCGGCCACTGCACGGTGTAGGCCCAGCTGAGCATGTTGCCGGCGGCAGCGCGCTCGTACTGCCAGCGCCCGGCGATCAGACAAACGGCCACCCCGGCGAGTGCCAGGGCGTGGCCGAGCACCCACCGGGGTGTGAAAAACCGCCGCACGAGTAGGCAGGCTACTCCTGTCCTCGTCAGTCGAAGACCGGCCCCACGTCGCGGGTGCGCTTGATCTCGTAGAAGCCGGGCGTGCCGGCCACGAGGAGGGTGCCGTCCCAGAGCCGGCCGGCCGCCTCACCCTTCGGCCGCGGGGTGACCACGGGACCGAAAAACGCGATGAGCTTGCCGTCGGGGCCGGGCACGTGGATGACGGGCGTGCCGACGTCCATGCCGACCGGGTTCATCCCGGCGAAGTGGCTCTCCCGCAGCTGCGCGTCGAACTCGGTGGACTCGGCGAACTCGGCCAGGTCGGCCGGGAGGCCGGCGTCGGCGAGGGCGCCCCGGTACAGCTCGTCGCCGAGCTCCTGCTTCTCGATGTGGATGCGGGTGCCGAGGGCGGTGTAAAGCGGGCGAAGTGCCTCATTGCCGAACTTCTGCTCGGCGGCGATCGCCACCCGCACCGGACCCCAACCCTTTGCCAGACCCTCCTTGTATTGCTCCGGCAGATCCTCGCGGCCCTCGTTGAGGATGGACAGGCTCATGACGTGGAAGCGGATCCGCACGGGCCGGACCTGCTCCACCTCCAGGAGCCAGCGAGAGGTGATCCAGGCCCACGGGCAGCGTGGGTCGAACCACATGTCGGCGATGACGCGGTCTTCGGCCATGACGGTGACCACCTCACTAGTGAAAGAGTCGGAAAACCCATCCGATCCTTACGCAACGCGGACGGCACACACCACTTCACACATCCGTGACCTGAGCCACTCCTCCAGTGTCCTCCGGGAACATGGAACACTCGGTGTGACGCCGTCGACGGGGACGGCCACAGCGAAACGACAGGAGACGACACGTGGCCGGTGTACGCAACCTACGCCAGGTCGAAGCGGTCGAGCGGGCCCGCCTGCTCGGCGTCACGGCGTACGACATCAGCCTCGACCTGACCGACGGCGCCGGGAATCCGGGCGAGGGCACGTTCCGCTCGACCGCCGAGGTGCGGTTCACCTGCCAGGAGCCGGGCGCCGGCACCTTCATCGAGGTCGCCGCGGTGCGCGTGCACGGCGCGACGCTCAACGGCGAACCGGTCGACCTCACCGGCTGGTCCACGGAGGGCGGGCTGCCGCTGAGTGGCCTGCGGGCCGAGAACGTCCTCGTCGTGGACGCGGAGTTCGCGTACTCCACGACCGGCCAGGGCCTGCACCGCAGCGTCGACCCGGTGGACAAGGAGGTGTACCTCTACAGCCAGTTCGAGACGGCCGACGCCCAGCGCGCCTTCGCCTGCTTCGACCAGCCGGACCTCAAGGCGGCGTTCACCTTCCGGGTCACGGCGCCGGCGCACTGGAGGGTCATCTCCAACATGCCGCTGGACCGCCAGGAGGGCCTGGTCCGGCACTTCCAGGCCACGCCGCCGATGAGCACCTACATCACCGCCGTCTGCGCGGGGCCCTATCACGAGGTGCGCGACACGCACGACGGCATCGACCTGGGCGTGTTCTGCCGGCGGTCGATGCAGCAGTATCTCGACGCCGACGACATCATCCTGATCACCAAGCAGGGCTTCGACTTCTTCCACGAAGAGTTCGGCATCCGTTACCCACTGCCGAAGTACGACCAGGTGTACTCCCCGGAGTTCAACGCGGGCGCGATGGAGAACTTCGGCTGCGTGGTCCACGCCGAGCAGCACTACATCTTCCGCTCGCCGGTCACCGACTTCGAGTACGAGCAGCGGGCCAACACGATCCTGCACGAGCTCGCCCACATGTGGTTCGGCGACCTGGTCACCATGCGCTGGTGGGACGACCTGTGGCTCAACGAGTCGTTCGCCGAGTGGGCCAGTCACTGGTGCAACACCCACGCGACCCGGTTCACCGACGCCTGGACGACCTTCCTGTCCGTGCGCAAGAACTGGGGCTACCGGCAGGACCAGCTGTCCTCGACGCACCCGGTCTACACCGAGATGCCCGACGTGGAGGCGGTCGAGGTCAACTTCGACGGCATCACCTACGCCAAGGGCGCCAGCGTGATCAAGCAGCTGGTCGCCTACGTCGGCATCGACCCGTTCCGAAGGGGCCTGCGCGCGTACTTCCAACAGCACCAGTGGGGCAACGCGACCTTCGACGACCTGCTCACCGCGCTGGAGAGCGCCAGCGGCAAGGAGCTGCGCAAGTTCGCCGCCCAGTGGCTGGAGACGGCCCAGGTCAACACGCTGCGGCCGGAGCCGGTGATCGCGGCCGACGGGACGTATGAGCGCGTCGTCGTGCGCCAGGAGGCGCCGGCCGCCTACCCGACACTGCGCACCCACCGCATCGGCATCGGCCTCTACGACCTCGTCGGCAGCGTCCTGGTCCGCCGAGAGCTGGTCGAGGCCGACGTCGACGGCGAGCGGACCGAGATCGCCGCGCTGGCCGGCCGCCCGGCCGCGGACGTGCTGATCCTCAACGACGACGACCTGACCTACGCAAAGCTGCGCCTCGACCCGCGCTCGATGGCCACGGTCGTGGACCACATCGACGGGCTGGACAACTCGCTGGCCCGCGCGCTGGTGTGGTCGGCCTCCTGGGACATGGTCCGCGACGCCGAACTCGCCGCCCGCGACTACGTGCGGCTGGTGGCCGGCGGCCTGCCCGCCGAGAAGGACATCAACCTCGTCACCGCCACCATCCGGCAGGCCCAGTCGGCGCTGGTGTTCTACGCCGACCCCGAGTGGGCGCCGCAGGGCTGGGCTCAGCTGGCCGACGCGGCCCGCGGGGCGCTGGAGGCGGCCGAGCCCGGCAGCGGCTTCCAGCTGGCCTGGGCCCGCTCGTTCGCGGCCGCCGCGCGCACCGAGGCCGACCTGGCCGTGCTGGCCGGCTGGCTGCGCGGCGAGGGCGTCCCGGCCGGCCTGGCCATCCAGGCCGACCTGCGCTGGGGCATCCTGCACGCGCTGATCGCCGCGGGCGCCGCCGACCCGGCCGACATCGAGGCCGAGCTCGACCGCGACCGCACCGCCAGCGGCGAGCGACAGGCGGCGCTGGGCCGCGCGCTGGTGCCCTCGGCCGAGTCGAAGGCCGAGACCTGGCGCCGGCTCGTCGAGGACCACGGGCTGCCCAACTGGCTGCAGCGCGCGCTGCTGCAGGGCTTCCAGCACTCGGCCCAGATCGAGCTCACCGCGCCCTACGCGGCCGCCTACTTCGACGCGCTGCTGCCGGTCTGGGAGAGCCGCGACAGCGAGCCGGCGGCCGAGTTCGTCGAGATGGGCTACCCGGCCTACCAGGTGAGCGAGGAGACGGTGGCGCGCACGGAGGCGTGGCTGGCCACCCCGGGCACCCCGGCCCCGCTGCGCCGGCTGGTCGGCGAGGGCCGCGACGGCATCGTGCGGGCGCTCAGGGCCCGGGCCAAGGACGGCTCGTCGGCCTGACGCCGAGAACGTCAGCGGCGCGCGTCCCCCTCGGGGGCCGCGCGCCGCTGTGCGTCTAGCGGGAGTATGCCGTGCGTCTGGCAGGTCGGGCTGCGTGTCCAGCGCGGGTCGGCTCAGTGCCGGCCGGCGTGGTCGGCCATCTGGGCCAAGTCCGGAGACCAGGTCGCCACGGCCGAACGCCGCGGCCATCGACTGCGCGGCGAGCTGGCCGCGCGGGTCGGCTCAGTGCCGGCCGGCGTGGTCCGCCATCTGGGCCAGGCCGGAGACCAGGCCACCGGCCAGGTCGCCGCCGCCGAACGCCGCGGCCATCGACAGCGCGGCGAGCTTGGCCGCGCGGTCCGGCAGCCGCCGGCGGGCCTCGCCGCCGGTGACGATCTCCAGGAGGCGCTGGTTGGGCGACAGCGCGATGAGCACGGAGTGCGGCGGGTCGGCCAGGTGGCCGTGCAGCTTCTCCGCGTAGCCGCGGACCGGCTCCTCGAGGTCGCCGACGTAGATGCTGAACGTCAGGCCGGTCGACGAGTCGGCCAGCCGGAGCGCCTCGTCCAGGCGCAGGAGCTGGCGCGTGGAGAACGGGCCGTTCAGGACTTCGGGCCTGCCCACGTGGGCCGCCGGGTTACCACCGGTCACTTGCGCCTCCGATGACGTGCGGCTGAGCCTTGTCGCCGGACCATTCGGTCGCGGAGGCCTGGCCGCCTGCGGTCAGTTCGGCCCGCCGCGCACCGACGAGCTCGCGGGCGTTCGCCGCCTTGGTCAGCTGCTCGGGCGCGGAAAGGAACCAGACGGGCGTGAATTCGAACGGCCGTCCGGGCCGGTAGCGCTTGCTACGGCGGGAACCTCCCGCGTAGACGGCGCCCGCGATGACCAGGATGACCGCCGCCGGGATCCCGGCGAAGATCAGCGTCGTCTCGATGATGGACAAGCTCAACGCCCCCAGGCGTCAAAGGGACTAAAAGACCGGCTTCACGTTAGCGGGCGGTCATGACCAGCCGGTTGCCGGGGGCCTACCGTCACAACCATGGACCTCTCGCGCCAGTATGCCGAAACGCTCGACGCCCAGGACCCAATCGGACATTACCGGGCGTGTTTCTACATTCCGGACACTGAGCTCGTGTACTTCGACGGTAACTCGCTCGGCCGGCTGCCGCTGGCCACCCGCGAGCGGCTGCGCGAGGCGATCGACCGCGAGTGGGGTCGCGATCTGATCCGCGGCTGGGACACCTGGATCGACCTGGCCCGCACCGTCGGGGATCTTCTTGCCACATCGGTACTGCACGTGTCGCCGGGCGAGGTCGTGCTGTCCGACTCCACCAGCGTCAACCTGTACAAACTGGCCGCCGCCGCGCTGGATGCCCGCCCTGGGCGGCGCGTGATCGTGACCGACGACGACAACTTCCCCACCGACCGCTACGTGCTGGAGGGCCTGGCCGCCACGCACGACCTCGAGCTGCGGGTCGTCGCGACCGACATCGACGAGGGGGTCGACCCGGACCGGGTGGCGGCCGCGCTGGACGACGACGTGGCGCTGGTGTGCCTCTCGCACGTGGCATACCGCTCCTCCGCGATCGCCGACATGGTGGCGATCACCACGGCCGCGCATCGGGTGGGCGCCCTCACACTGTGGGATCTGTGCCACTCCGCCGGCTCGGTCCGGGTGCCGCTGCGCGAGGCGGGGGCGGACCTGGCGGTGGGGTGCACGTACAAGTACCTCAACGCCGGGCCGGGCGCGCCGGCGTTCCTGTTCGTGCGCGAGGACCTGCAGCGGGAGCTGGGCCAGCCGATCTGGGGCTGGTTCGGCCGGCGCGACCAGTTCGCCATGGCGCCCAGCTACGAGCCGGCCGAGTCCATCGACAGGTTCCTGGTCGGCACGCCGCCGGTGCTGGGCGGGTACGCCGCGCTGGAGGGCGCGCGGATCACGGCCGAGGCGGGGCTCGACGCGCTGGTGGCGAAGGGGGCGCAGCTCACGCAGTACGCCATCCGCTTGCAACAGGAATGGCTCGGCACCTCACTGACGCTGGCCAGCCCGGCCGACCCGGGGCGCCGCGGGAGCCACGTGGCCTTCCGGGCGCCCGAGGCCTGGCAGATCTGCCAGGCGCTCAAGGCGGCCGGGGTCATCCCGGACTTCCGCACGCCGCAGCGGCTGCGGATCGGGCTGGCGCCGCTGTACACCCGCTTCGTCGACGTCCACGAGGGCATGACGCGGCTGCGTGACGTGGTGGAGTCGGGCACCTACGCCCGGTTCCCGGCCCAGCTGGGCCGGGTGACGTGACCGTCAGGCGGCCTGGGACAGGCCGTCGAGCGGGAGGTCGAGCCAGTCGGCCCAGCGCGGGTCCGGGGTGCGGTGGCCAAGGACCCGCCAGGCGACGCCCTTCGGCGCCATGGGGATGGCATACAAACGCCAGCCGAGTTCGGCTGGCGTTTTGTCACCCTTTGTGTGGTTGCAGCGGGCGCAGGCGGCGACGACGTTCTCCCAGGCGTGCCGCCCGCCCCGGCTACGTGGCATCACGTGGTCGATGGTCTCGGCCGGGCCGCGGCAGTAGGCACACCGCCAGCCGTCGCGCGCGAATATTCCGCGGCGGGAGAGGCCTATGTGCGTGCGGTAGGGCACCCGGACGTAGCGGGTGAGACGGACCACGGAAGGGACCGGCAGTTCGTCCATCGCACTGTGGAGGATCCCGTCACCGTCGGCGACACACACGGCCTTCGATGTCAGGACCAGGATGGTGGCACGTCTGACAGACACGACACACAGCGGCTCGTAGGTGGCATTCAGTACTAGCGCACCCGATACTCGTGCGGGTCGTATGTCAGGCATCGCCGTCCCCCTAGTTCTGTAGAAAAGTCTCCCTGGAAATGGCCACGTGAGATCCGTCACCGACCGGCCGGGCGGTGGTCCGTGGGCTAATCGTCCCTGATAGATCCTCGGATTGCACGTACTATTTGCGGCCGGTGGGTGAACCTTCCACCCAAGCCCGGAACGTTTGTGCGGACTTACCCCGGTTCGCCCCGTTTGCCGCAAGGAGCTCCGTGATCAGCCCGTTCGCCATGCCGCTGGAGACGCCCGACGCCAAGCCGAGCTGCGCCGACACGAACGAGCTGTGCTCCCTCATCTACGACCAGACGAAGAACAAGTGGCTGGCCGAGAGCAGCTACCTGGTGCTGGTGAAGCCGCTGACGATCCTCCTGATCATCATCGTGGCGTTCATCATCCGGCTGCTGATCCACCGGGCCGTCGACCGGCTCATCAAGCACACGGTCGCCGAGCGCGAGACCGGCGGCTCGCCGTCGCGCAAGCGGTTGCCCAACGCGCTGGCCCTGCCCGTCGAGCGGCGCAACCAGCGGGCCCGGGCGCTGGGCTCGGTGCTGCGCAGCATCGCCTCGGCGGTCGTCTTCACGATCGCCACGATGCTGGTGCTCGGCGAGATCGGGATCAACCTCGGCCCGTTGCTGGCCAGCGCCGGCATCGCCGGCCTGGCGATCGGCTTCGGCGCGCAGAACCTGGTCAAGGACTTCATCGCCGGCCTCTTCATGCTGCTGGAGGACCAGTACGGCGTGGGCGACGTGGTCGACGTGGGCGCGACCAGCGGCACGGTCGAGGCGGTCGGGCTGCGCATCACCACGATCCGCGACGCCCACGGGGTGGTCTGGTACGTGCGCAACGGCGAGATCGTGCGGGTTGGCAACAAGAGCCAGGGCTGGGCCGTGGTCAACATCGACGTGCCCGTCGGCTTCATCTCCATCGAGCAGGCCACGACGGTGCTGCGCGAGGTCGCCGAGGACTTCGCCGAGGACCCGGAGTTCGCCGACGACTTCATCGACCCGCCCAAGGTGCTCGGCGTCGAGCAGCTCACCGCCGAGGGCGCGGTGCTGCGCACGACCGTGAAGACGTCGAACGAGGCGCAGTGGCGGGTCGGCCGGGAACTGCGCCGGCGGCTCAGCGAGGCGCTCGAGCGGCACGGCATCACGGCCCAGCTCACCGCGGCGCGCATGCTGATCCGCCCCGCCACCGGCGAGGGCGGCCCCGACGGCGGCTCGAAGTAGGGACCGGCGCCCGGAGCGGGCGGCGCCTGCCGCCGTCCCGCCTCCTGTGGCCATATGGCAATACTGCACCGAACGGTGGGATTTGTCCGATCTCACGGCTATGCGCGATCAACCCGAAAGGTAGGGTCGCGCGTCGGGTGGTCAGTCGGTTATCGTCCGTTCGTTCAGGTGCATCGCTGCACATGTCCCGGTCCGCCGCCATTGACCCCTATTGGCGCCGAAATGACCGGTTGGGCCGCACCCGCGAACGTTCCAGCGCCGCTGTCGTGTCCGAGGGAAGGGGGCTGCCGACGGTGTCCGGTCCCGACGAGTCCGCCCAGCGTTCTGCCACCATCCGGCAGACCCTCGCCAACCGCGAGTACGCGGCCGTCTTCACCGCTCAGGCGCAGTCGGTCCTCGGCGACAACGTGGCCCGGGCGGCCATCGTCGCGCTGATTTACGGGCACACGCGCTCGCCGGTCGTCGCCGCCGCCGCCTTCGCGGTGAGCTACCTGCCCTGGCTCGGCCTCGGCGCGGTGCTCACGGCGTGGGCCGAGCGGCACCCGTATCGGCGCACCATGATCGGCTGCGACGTGCTGCGGGCCGGCATCATGCTCGTCCTGGCCGTCTTCCCGCACGCGCACAGCTCTGTGCTCATCGCGCTGCTGTTCTTCAGCGCGCTGCTCGCGCCGCCGTTCGACAGCTCCCGCTCGGCGCTCATGCCGCGGCTGCTGCACGGAGAGCAGTACGTCACCGCGATCACGCTCAACCGGACCACCGCCCAGCTGGCCCTCATCTGCGGCTACGGCCTCGGCGCGCTGCTGGTCAGCGTGAACGACCGGGCCGCCCTGGTGTTCAACGCGGTCACGTTCGCCATCTCGGCGGTGATCGTGTCGACGCTGGTGAAGGAGTACCCGCCGAGCCTCAAGGCCGAGCAGCACACCGGCCTGTTGCGCGAGGCCCTGGACGGCTACCGGATCGTGTTCCGCTCGCAGGTGATGCGCTCGATCGCCCTGGTCGTCTTCTGCGGGGTCAGCATCGGCGTGATCCCCGAGGGCCTCGCCGCCGCCTGGGCCGCCCACCTGGCCGGCAACAAGCCCGACACGTTCGGCTTCGGCGTCATCATGATCGCCTCGGCGGTCGGCTTCGTGGTGGGCAGCGCGCTGGTGACCTGGCAGCTGCGCCCCCAGCGGCGGATCGCGCTGATCCGCCCGGTGGCCATCGTCACACCACTGGCGCTGGTGCCGGCCCTGCTGGACCCCGACCTGGTCGTCGTGGCGGTCATGACGGTCGTCGCCGGCGCCTCCCTGGCCATCACCATGCCGGCCGGCAACGGGCTCTTCGTGCAGGTCCTGCCGCCGGCCTACCGGGCCCGCGCCTTCGGCGTCATGCAGAGCGGCGTCCACCTGTGCCAGGGCGCCGCGGCCCTCATCAGCGGCTGGCTGGCCAGCTACTACGCGCTGCCCGCCGTCGTCGGCTACTTCGCCATCGGCGGGGCGGCCGCCATGGCGCTCATCATCGCCGCCTGGCCGTCCAAGGCGAGCATCGCCGACGCCATCGCGGCCAACAAGGTCGTGATCGCCGCCGAGCAGCACGCCGCTGCCGCCGGCCCCGGGCGCATCGACGAGTTCGGCGAGGTCACGATCGACCTGGGCCGAGCCCCCCTGCCGGCCCGCCGCCGCCCCTCCCCCGGCCCGTCGGAGCGCACCGTCGACCTGAGCGAGCGCACCGCGGAGCTCGGGGGCCTCCCGCCTCCGCCCCCGTCTCAGGCGGCGCGGCATAGTTGATGGCGTGACGTCCCCCAACTTCTACGAGCTCGTCGGCGGCGAGCCGACGTTCCGGCTGCTGGTCGACGAGTTCTACGCCGGCGTGGCCGAAGACCCGATCCTGCGGCCGCTGTACCCGGAGGAGGACCTCGGTCCGGCCAACGAGCGGTTCCGGCTGTTCCTGATCCAGTACTGGGGCGGGCCGAGCACCTACTCGGAGCAGCGCGGCCATCCTCGCCTGCGGATGCGCCACGCCCCCTTCCGGATCGCCTCGGCCGAGCGCGACGCCTGGCTGCGGCAGATGCGCCGGGCCGTGGACGCGATCGCGCTGCCGCCGGAGCAGGAGGCGGTGCTGTGGGACTACCTGGAGCGAGCCGCCACCTTTATGGTCAATGCCGATGATCCGGAAGAATCGGACTCTCCGGCCATTACGGTGCTTTAGCCGCTTTAGCGCCACCAATCGCAGCGTTTTCCGTTTGTTTGGGTATGTGCCGCCGTGTCGGGCGGCACGTTACCCAACCGAGGAGACGCCTGCATGCGCCGACGCCTGATCGCCGCTGCCGCTACAGCATTGGCCGCTTTCGCGGTCGCCATCCCCGCCTCCGCCGCCATGAACCAGCCCGCCCAGGTGTCCATCGACCCTGTCGACTACACGCCCCACGTGCTCGACGGGGAGGTGCGAGCCTTCGCCGTGGTCGGTGACGCGGTGGTGGTCGGGGGCGATTTCACGACCGTCACGGATGCCAAGCGCACGGTGCGGTACAAGCGCAACAACCTCTTCGCCTACCGGGCCACCACGGGCGAGATCCTGCCCTTCGCGCCCCAGCCCGACGCCCCGGTGCTGACGCTGGCCACCGGGGCGAACAACACCGTCTACGCGGGCGGGTCGTTCCAGCGCATCGCCGGGGCCAACCAGCGCGGCCTGGCCCAGCTCAACCTGGCCGACGGGTCCCGCGTGCCGGCCTTCACCGCCGCGATCAACTGGGGCGACACGCGCAGCGTCATCGCGCAGGGCCCGTGGCTCTACGCGGCCGGCTCGTTCAGCCGCATCGGCTCGACCGAACGGGTCGGCCTGGCCCGCCTGGACGCGGCCACGGGGGCCGTCGACCCGGCCTTCGACCTGAAGCTGGCCGCCCCCAACCTGACCCGGGTGAAGATCGAGGACCTGGCCCTGACCCCGAACGGGCAGCGGCTGGCCGCGGTCGGCGCGGTCGAGCAGGCGGCCGGCCAGTGGCGGGCCCAGGTGGTCATGGTGGACATGCCGCCGGGCGGGGCGGTGCGCCTGGCCGACTGGTACACCGACGCCTACGCCCGCCCGTGCCGGGCCGGCTTCGAGACGTACCTGCGCGGCATCGACTTCGACCCGACCGGCACCTACGCGACGATCGTGACGACCGGCCGCAAGTGGGGGGACCACCTCATGTGCGACACCGCGGCCCGCTTCGACCTGCGCGGCACCGGCCTGCACCGCCCGCTGTGGATCAACTGGACCGGCGGGGACACGCTGTACTCGGTGGCCGACACCGGCGCGGCGGTCTACGTGGGCGGGCACCAGCGCTGGCTGGACAACCCGCAGGGTCAGGAGACGGCCGGGCCGGGCGCGGTGGCGCGGCCGGGCATCGCGGCGATCGACCCGGCGACGGGCAAGGCGACCGCGTGGAACCCGAAGCGGGAGCCGCGGGGCGTGGGGGCCAGGGCGCTCCTGGCGACGCCGCAGGGCCTGCTGGTGGGCTCGGACACGGAGCGGATCGGCGGCGAGTACCACGGCCGCCTGGCCCTGCTGCCGATGTCCTGAGCCTCAGGCAGCAGTAGCGTCCGGCGACAACGAAATCGGCCCCCGTCCTGGGACGGGGGCCGAACTCGTATGGGGTGACTGATGGGATTTGAACCCACGACACCCGGGACCACAACCCGGTGCTCTGCCAACTGAGCTACAGCCACCATGAACTTGCCCGCTAATAGTAGGGCATGCCGGGCCGGATGCGTCGGCAGGGTTATGACACGTTCGTGTCGCCTTCCCGGCTCAACTCCGCGGCGATGGCCTTCGCGGTCTCGACGTCCGGGCCCGGGAGGGGCACGAAGAGCGTGCGGCGGTAGTACTCGAGCTCGCGAATGCTCTCCCGGATGTCGGCCAGGGCGCGGTGGGCGAGGCCCTTCGGGGGCTGGCCGAAGTACACCCGCGGGTACCAGCGCCGGCACAGCTCCTTGATCGAGGAGACGTCGATCATCCGGTAGTGCAGGTGGTGGTCGAGGCGCGGCATATCGCGGGCCAGGAAGCCGCGGTCGGTCGCGATGGAGTTGCCGCACAGCGGAGCGGTGCGCGGGTCGGGGACGTACTGCGTGATGTACGCCATGATGAGGTCCTCGGCCTCGGCCACGCTGACCGCGGAGGCGCGCACCGCCTCGGTGAGTCCCGACTTGCCGTGCATCTCCCGGACGACCTCGAGCATGCCGTCGAGCGCGGCGTCGTCGGCGTGGATCACCACGTCGACGCCGTCGCCGAGCACGTTGAGATCCGGGTCGGTCACCAGCGCCGCGACTTCGATCAGCGCGTCCTTACCCAGATCGAGACCCGTCATCTCACAGTCGATCCAGACCAAAAGATCACCCACACCAGACAGCCTAGTGTTCATCTGGCCGACTTCTCACTCCTCGGCGGGCGCTACCACCCAGACTGCGCGATGTCGTTATCAAACGTCGCGCCGGATCGTGACGAAGGCACGACACTGAGTCAGCGGGCGGCCGAGCCGGATCCGGCCGGGTCGCGGTCCTTGACCGGGTTGGCGGCGCCGTCCGTGGGCTCGTCGGACAGGGCGATCGGGGCCCAGGTGAACTGCAGCTCGATCGGTGGCAGGGCGGGCAGCGGGGGCAGCGCGATGGGGCCGTCGCCGTCCAGTTCGACGTCCTTGGGGGCGGGGCGGTCCAGCTCGCTCTCCGTGAGCAAGATCTCGTCCCGGGTGGGCTCGGCCTTGGCGCCCCGAACCTTCGCCTCCTTGGCCTCCGCGTCCGCCACCGCCAGCACGTCGGCCAGGGTGGCGAGGACCGACTCGCTGGGCCCCTTCGGGCACGCCGTCTCGTCGGCCTCCCCGGCCTTCTCGGCCTTCGGCTCCTCGACCTCGGGCTCCTCCGCCTCGGCCTCTTCCGCCTTGGACTTCCCGGCCTCGGGCTCCCCCGCCTCAGGCTTCTCCGCCTTGGGCTTCTCCGCCTTGGACTTCCCGGCCTCGGGCTTCTCGGCCTTGGGCTCCTCCGCCCTGAACTTCTCGGCCTTGGGCTCCTCAGTCTTGGGCTCTTCGGCCGACGGGGGTTCGTCGCGGGGGCCGGTGGTGGGCTGGGTCGGCAGGGCCGGCAGGCCGGCCAGGGCGGGGCGGCGGGCCGGCGGCCAGGCGAGCGTAATCAGGGCCAGGACGAACAGCGCGGAACCGAGCATGAGCAGACCGCCGGTGGTGGGGCCGAGCCAGGCCGGAGCCAGGCGGGCCGTGACGGCGGCGTCGATGCCGGGGGTGGCGTCGGCGCGCATGATCACCAGGGCCAGGTGCCGGCCCCGCATGGCGGACGGGGACCAGGTCAGCTCGGCGGCGCCGGCCTTCTGCTCGCTGCGGGCCAGCCAGAACGGCAGGTCGGCGGGGCGGGTGTTGGCGGGGCTCGCGATCTGGGCCTTGGCCGTCCGGGTCGTGCCCGGCTCGGGCTCCGGCTGGGTCGCGTCCGGCTCGGCCGGCGGGCCACCGGCCTGGGCACCGTCGGCCGGCAGGGCGTCGCCGCCGGTGATGGCCGGGTTGGCGGGGCTCGCCGGGTTGATCGGGCTCGCCGGTGCGGCCGGCGCGTTGGTGCGGGCCAGGCGGACGGGCTCGGGGCTCAGGTCGACCGGGAGCGAGCCGCGGGACAGCCGGACGCGGGACAGGCGGGACCGGTCGACGCCGGCGAGGTACCGCTCGACGTCCTCGTCCGGCCCGAGTCCGATGAAGAGCGGGCCGCCGGAGCCGCGCGCCGACAGGCTGAGCGTGGTCTGCCCACCCCGCGCGAACGGCGCGTCGGCTCGCAGCAGCGCGTCGACGTCCGGCACGACCACCGCGGAGCCCCCGGTGCGGATCGGCTCCAGTCGCGCCGTGAACGTGCCGTCGGCCGCGCGATGCTCCATGGCCAGCAGGAGTCCGCCACCGGCGAGGGCCAGCGGCACCGCGATGAGCAGCAGCAGCGCGCCGACACCCGCCCGAACCAGACGCACGACCATGGCAGCGGCCCCTCTTCCCCCGGCGTTACGAGGCCGACATTACCCACAAATAGGGCGCAATTCGGTCGTAAAGCCCGAAAACCACCGAGCCGGATTTTTTAGGACTTCACGGGCACCTGCACCGTGACCGTGGTCTGGTTGAGGTCGTCGACGCGGGCCGTGAACTTGAACTCCCACGTCCCGGCCGTCACCAGTGAGACCTGCCCGATCGAGTGGTCGTCGGAGACCGCGAGCAGGGGCACTGTCAACGGCTCGATGCCCTTGGACGGCAGGGCCGCGGTCGCCTTCCACTCGACCACCGTCTGCGGCAGGCCCGAACCGTCGGCCTTGGTGGCGTACAGGTGAATCGAATTGGGCCCGACCTTGCCCGGCGAGATGTCGACCTGCAGCTTGAGCAGGCTGGTGGAGACGGTGCTGGTGAACGGCCCGGCCGGCGTCGCGTCGGCCGCGCTGCGCGCCGGGCTCGTCTGCACGAGCACCGAGGTCAGCGCCAGCACCACCACGGCGATGGCGACCTCGACGAGCACCGCGGTCCGCAGCTTCTTGCGATCGCCCGCCTCCGCCAGCGGCGCGGGGCGCTCGGCCGGCTCCTCGGGCTCCTCCACCGCTTCGTCCGCTTCGTCCTCGGCGTCCGCTTCGGACGGGTCCTCCACATCGGACACTGCGGGGATCTCGCCGACGCCGGCCGCGACCGGGCTCGGGGTGAAGCGGCGGCTGGTCAGGCGGCGGGAGTAGGCGGCGACCGCGACCACCACGGCGAGCAGCGCCACCTTGGCGATGACGATCTGGCCGTACAACGTGCCGGTGAGCGCGTCGATGGTGCCGATCTCCACGAGCGCCTGTGCGGTGCCGGCCAGCACGAGCACCGTGATCGCGAAGAGGGCCCAGCCGGACCACACCGGGACGATCGCGGTCAGCTCGCGCGTGTTGGCCCGGCGCAGCAGGAAGCCGAAGAGCATGACCAGGCCGCCCAGCCAGATCGACATGGCCGCGATGTGGGCCGCGTCGGCGACCACGGTCAGCGTCGGCACCGGCGAGGCGCTCGGGTGTCCGGCGATCGGCCAGGTGGCCAGGCCGACGACGCCCAGGATGACGAGCAGCGTCTGGTCGATCTTGCCGGCCCGCCCGGCGATCAGCGGGCGCAGCAGCAGCGCGGTGGCGATGACCACGCCGAGCCGCACCAGGTGCGCCGCGCCGAACGGGGTGCCCAGCACCTCGCGGGCGGCGTTGCCGGTGACGTCGAAGAGGGACGTGCCGGCGGTGTACGGGATCTGGACGTACAACTCCAGGATCGTGCTGATCGCGAGCAGCCCGGCGCCGGCCTGCGCCACCCGGCCGGGATCGCGGGCGGAGAGGCGGCGCGGCCAGAGGGCGAAGAGGACCAGCGCCGGGCCGACGAGCAGCACCAGGCCGGCGAAGCCGAGGAAGCGGGCCACCGACATGACGTTCTTGACCACGGGGTCGGTCTGCACCGAGGCGCCCGGGTCGTCGGCGCTCGGGGTGGCCGAAGGCTGGCCGTAGGAGAAGCTGTAGCCGCCGCTGACCGGGTGGCTGTCGGCCGAGATGATCCGGTAGCTGACCAGGTACGTGCCCTTGGGGCCGTCCGGTTTGACCGGGATGACCAGCTCCGTGTCGCGCACGGCCGGCTTGCCGGTGTCGGCCCGCTTGCCGTCCGGCCCGGTGATCCGGATCTTGTCGGTCACCAGGCGGACGGGCTCGCTGAAGGTCAGCGTCACCTCGCCGGGCAGCTGGTCGAGCACCGTGGCGGCGACGGGCGCCGTCTGGACGAGGGTCGCATGGGCGCTGGCGGGCGCCGCGGGAAGGACGAGGACGGCCAAGGCCCCGAGGAGCATCGCCAGGGGTACGGCCCATCTGCGTCGGGTCATACCGTCATGATTTCGCGCCCGTCATTCTCGGGTGGTCGCGGGTGGCGGACGAAAAGTTCCCGATGACCGTGTGTGCCGTCTCATGGACGTACCGCTATGGCGGCACATGCCGTTGAGGCCCAAGCGGTAGAGTCCAGGGCATGACGACGACGCGCCTCGAGCCGGGTGACACCGCCCCCGAGTTCACGCTGCAGACGGACCGGGACGAGCCCCTGTCGCTCACCGACCTTCGCGGGCGCAAGGTCGTGCTCTACGCCTACCCGGCCGCGATGACGCCGGGCTGCACCAAGCAGGCGTGCGACTTCCGCGACAACATCGCGTCGCTGCGCTCGGCCGGCTACGAGGTGGTCGGCATCTCGCCGGACTCCCCCGCCAAGCTGGCCCAGTTCCGCGAGCGCGACGCCATCACGTTCCCGCTGGTGTCCGACCCGGACCGGGCGGTGCTGCGGGCGTATGGCGCCTATGGGGAGAAGCAGAACTACGGCCGCACGGTGCTCGGCGTGATCCGCTCGACCTTCGTGATCGACGAGAAGGGGCACATCGAGCGGGCGCTGTACAACGTGCGCGCCACCGGCCACGTGGCCAAGCTGCGCAAGGACCTCGGCCTGGACTAGGCCCGGCGCCGAACACGACGGTAATCCGGCCGAAACGAGGCGTCCCTAGGCTCTCGTCATGGCGGACATCTTCGATGACTACTCGATGTCCGGGGCCATGTTCGAAGCTTGGGACGAGATGTTCGAACGCCCCGGCCAGCCGCGGTCGCCCTATCGCTCACTGTTCGCCGCGCTCCAGCCACTCGCCCCCGCGGACCTGCGGTTCCGGGCCGACCAGCTGGCTCGCGTCTTCACCGATCGCGGGGTCACCTTCGCCTACGCCGGCGAGGAACGGCCCTTCCCGCTCGACCTGATCCCCCGCATCCTCGACGCCTCCGAGTGGGACCTGCTGACGGCCGCCGTCCGGCAGCGGGTCAAGGCCCTGGAGGCGTTCCTGGCCGACATCTACGGCGCCGGACGCGTCTTCGCCGACGGCGTCGTGCCCCGCAAGCTCATCACCACCAGCGCGCACTTCCACCGGCAGGCGCACGGCATCGAGCCGCCCAACGGCGTGCGCGTGCACATCAGCGGCGTCGACCTGGTCCGCGACGAGGAGGGGCGGTTCCGGGTCCTCGAGGACAACCTGCGCATCCCGTCCGGGGTGTCGTACGTCATCGAGAACCGCCGCGCCCTCACCCACACCATGCCGGCCCTGTTCGCCGACGCGCGGGTCCGGCCGGTCGACGACTACCCGGCCCGCCTGCTCGCGGCGCTGCGGGCGGCCGCCCCCGAGGGCGTCGAGGACCCGACCGTGGTGGTGCTCACGCCCGGCGTGTACAACGCGGCGTACTTCGAACACGCCCTGCTCGCCCGCCTCATGGGCGTCGAGCTCGTCGAGGGCCGCGACCTCGTGTGCAGCGGCAACCGGGTGCGGATGCGCACCACGCAGGGCGAGCGGCCGGTGCACGTCGTGTACCGGCGGGTCGACGACGACTTCATGGACCCGCTGCACTTCCGGCCCGACTCGGTCATCGGCTGCCCGGGGATCGTGAACGCGGCCCGGGCCGGACAGGTGACGCTGGCCAACGCCGTCGGCAACGGGGTCGCCGACGACAAGCTCGTCTACACCTACGTGCCCGACCTGATCCGCTACTACCTGTCGGAAGAGCCGCTGATCGACAACGTCGAGACGTACCGCCTGGACGACCGCGATCCCGACGTGCTGTACGACGTCCTCGGAAGGCTCGACCAGCTCGTGCTGAAGCCGGTCGACGGCGCCGGGGGCAAGGGCATCGTCATCGGGCCGCAGGCCTCGCGGGAGACGCTGGTCGCGCTGCGCAAGGCGGTGGAGAAGGACCCGCGCGGCTGGATCGCCCAGCGCCCGGTGGCCCTCTCCACGTCGCCGACGCTGCTCGGGGACCGGGTGGCCCCCCGGCACATCGACCTGCGGCCCTTCGCGGTCAACGACGGCAACGAGATCTGGCTCCTGCCCGGCGGGCTGACCCGGGTGGCGCTGCCCGAGGGCGCGCTGGTGGTCAACTCCAGCCAGGGCGGCGGGTCGAAGGACACCTGGGTGCTGGCCCACCCGGGCGAGCCGGCGCCCGCCCCGGCGCCCCGCATCGCGACCGAGCCCCGCGGCGCCGGTGGCAGCCCCCGTGACAGCGGCCCGGCGGCCGCGCACCTGGCCGGACAGCAATAGGAGTACTGATGCTCAGTCGCATCGCGGAGTCGCTGTTCTGGATCGGCCGCTACATCGAGCGGGCCGACGACACCGCCCGCATCCTCGACGCCTTCCTCGGCCGGCTGCTGGAGGACCCGTGGGCCGACGAGGACGGGGCCTGCCGCTCGCTCATGTCGATCCTCGGCGCGCCGACCCCGCAGGACCGCCGCCTCACCACCGGTGACGTGCTGGAGCTGCTCGCGTTCGACGCGGAGGACCCGAGCGCCATCTCCGGCGCGATCGTGGCCGCCCGGGACAACGCGCGCGGCGTGCGCGAGACGATCTCCAGCGAGATGTGGGAGTGCCTCAACGTCACCTGGCACACGCTCGCCTCCCGCCGGGTCGCCGCCGAGCGCCTCGGCCCGACCGTCTTCCTCAGCTACGTGCGCGAACGCGCGGCCGTGCTCGCCGGCCTCGCCGAGTCCACGATGAGCCGCGACGACGGGTGGCGCTTCCTGGTGCTCGGGCGCAGCCTCGAGCGGGTCGACATGACCGCCCGGCTGCTGTCGATCCAGACCAACACGCCGGACGAGGGCACCGGGTGGCGCACGGTGCTGCGCTCCTGCGGCGCCGACGAGGCGTTCCTGCGCACCCACGGCGGCACGTTCGACCCCCAGCGGGTCACCGAGTTTCTGCTCCTGGACCGCCTGTTCCCCCGATCCGCGCTGCATGCCTTGGGTACGGCGGAACAGTGCCTGATCGACCTCGCGCCCACCACCGAGCGGGCCGGCGTGACCGACGCCGCCCGAAGGCCCATCGGGCAGGTCCGCACGCGCCTGGAGTACGCCGACACCACCACCCTGCTGGCCGAGCTGCCCCACCACCTGCGCGGCCTGCAGCAGACGTGCGCGACGGCGAGCGCGGCCATCACCGCCCGGTACTTCCCGCAGTCCACGCCCGTCACCTGGGGCACCGTAGCTTGGGGTGGTTCATGAACTGGCGCCTGAAGATCCGGCACGTCACCGGCTACAAGTACGCGGGCGCCGTCTCGGCGTCCTACAACGAGGCCCGGCTCACCCCGATGACCCTTCCCTGGCAGACGACGCTGTTCAGCCAGGTCGAGGTCACACCGGGCGCGACCACCTACCGCTACTACGACTACTGGGCGACCCAGGTCACCGCCTTCGACCTGCACCGCCCCCACCAGCAGCTGCGGGTCGTCTCCAGCAGCCTCGTCGAGGTCTCCCCGCCGCCGGCGCCGCAACGCACGCTCGGCTGGGCCGACCTCGGCGCCGACCAGGTGCTCGACGCGCACGCCGAGTTCCTCGCCCTCAACCGGCTCACCGCCGTCGGCCCGGAGCTCGTCGAGCAGGCCTGGACCGCCGTCGGCACACTCTCGCCGGCGGAGTCCGCGGAGGCGGTGTCGCACTGGGTGCGCTCCGAGGTGGCGTACGTGCCGGGCTCGACCGGCGTGCAGACCAGCGCCCAGGAGGCGTGGGAGCTGCGCCAGGGGGTCTGCCAGGACATCGCGCACCTGACCGTCGGGCTGTTGCGGGCCAAGGGGGTTCCCGCGCGGTACGTCTCCGGCTATCTCCACCCGAAGGTCGAGGCCGAGGTCGGCGAGACGGTCGCCGGCCAGAGCCACGCCTGGGTCGAGTGGTGGTGCGGCGAGTGGACCGGCTTCGATCCCACCAACGGCGTCCCGGTCGGCCCCCGGCACGTCGTCGTGGCCCGCGGGCGCGACTACGACGACGTCCCGCCCCTCCGCGGCGTGTACCACGGCGCGCCGAGCAAACACCTGGGCGTCACGGTGGAGATCACGCGACTGGCCTGAGTATTGTGTCTCTCGGTTACGAGGGGCCGTAGCCCAATGGCAGAGGCACACGGTTTAGGTCCGTGCCAGTGTGAGTTCGACTCTCACCGGCCCCACCGGCTCAGGCTCACCCTGCTCGCGCGTCGTGGACGCGCTCGCTCGGTCGCCTGTGGATCCTTCGCGCTCGCTTCGCTCGCTCCCCAGTGGGGGCTTCGCCACCCACGCCCCTATGTCGGTGGTTGCGGTTTTGCGTGGTCGTTGCGGCCGTGGGTGGTTGCGGTTCGTGTGGTCGTTGCGGCGGCTCGGGTGTTGCTGCGGCTCGGGTGTTGCGGCTCTGCGCTTGTGGCTCTGTGCTTGCGGTTCTGTTGTTGCCGGCCGGGTGGGGGTTTTTCGTTTTTCTTGGGGTGGTGGCGCTCGTACACTCGGGCGCATTATGACGAAGCTGAATCAGATCATCGCGGTCGAGAAGGGCGTGAAGTCCCGCTCGTTTCAGGACCTCACGGAGGCCCATCACGTGCTGCAGAAGCCGGCGCTGCTGGCCGGCATCTCGCGCACCTACCGCCCGAAGGACGAGGAGGGCGAGCAGCTGCCGCCCGAGTCCACCCGCGTTCAGGTGAAGGCCGAAGAGGTACTGCGCCAGACCGGCACCATCCTCACCCGCCTCTTCGACGTGACCGCCACGAAGGACTGGACGAACTGCGTGGCCCGCGCCGACGTGGTCGTCGACGGCACGCCGCTCCTGCGCGACGTCCCGGTCTCCTACCTGCTGTTCCTGGAGAAGCAGCTCGCCGACGTGCTCACGTTCGTGCGCAAGCTGCCGGTCCTCGACGCCGCGGAGACGTGGGTGTACGACGCCTCGGCCGACACCTACGCCACCGAGCCGACCCAGACCACGCGCACCAAGAAGATCCCGCGCAACCACGTGAAGGCCGAGGCCACCGAGAAGCACCCGGCGCAGGTGGAGGTCTACTACGAGGACGTGGTCATCGGCTACTGGAAGACCATCAAGTTCTCCGGCGCCCTCCCGGCCAAGCGCGTCAACGAGCTCGTGGAGCGCGTCGAGAAGCTGCAGGCCGCGGTCAAGTTCGCCCGCGAGGAGGCCAACGCGGCCGAAGTGGTCGAGCAGCAGACCGGGGAAAAGGTGTTTCGCTACCTCTTCGGTTAGGGTCTAAGATCGGTGGTGCGCAAGGAGCGCAGACTGAACCTGAGGCTCAGTTTGACAGGTGCGCGCGGTGTCAACGTGGAGGTTCGATTCCTCCCGCCGCCATTGACGTGACGGCGTAGCCCAACGGTAGAGGCGGCCGCGGGAACCGAAACACAAACTCAACTTCTCGCTCCAGTCTGAGCATTCGCCGCCGAACGCCGGATCAACCGAACGGGACGCCAGTCGTCGAGGTTGCGGGTTCAACTCCCGCTCGGTCCTCTCCCATGGACCGATAGCTCAATCGAAGAGCGCGACGTCATAACCTGATCCACGTTCTTCAAACGTCGCCGGTGTGCGCAATTGGGCGGCACGCCGAAGCCCGGTGGATGGATACTCCGCCGGGCTTCACCATTCCCACCTCCGCCGCCCGTTCCTCCGGGCCCGCGCCTTCCGGGACTGCCTCTTCTGAGCCTGCGCCTTTCGGGGCTCGCGTCCCTCCGGGGCCTGCGTCTCTGGGCTCGCGTCTTCCTGGGCCCGCTCAGAGCATCGGAATCCGCATCCGCTGCAGCGCGGCAACCGCCGCCTCGGGCTCATCCACACTCACGGTGAACTGCCGCCCCCCGAAGTCGAACATCAACGCCGGCCCGGACCGCACGACAACCGCTCGCCCCCGCCCCGGCACCCAGGTCCACCCCCACCGCTGCCCGACACTGGCCCGCACATCCACGGCCCGCAGCCCCTGCACCATGCGCAGCGGCACCGAGACCGACGGCAGAGGCAGCAGCCCGTGCCGAATCCGCACGTTGTACATGCTGATCTGCACCCCGACGTGCGCCATCGCCGCCGCCCAGACCACCACCGCCACCCCGCAGGCAAAGAGCAGAACGCTCAGCCCGAGCCGCTTCGGGTGCGCGAACGCCTCCCCCGGCGCCACCAGGTACCCCGCCACAAAGCACAACAGCCCAACCCCGGCCCCGACCCCCGCCCGCCGGTACCCGATGGCCCGCCCATCCCAGAGCAAAAACGACACGCGCGTTGTTCTACCAGAGCCCCACCCACTTCCCCCCGCCACGCCGCGTGACGGTCCACACTCTTCAATCCCCCAGATCGCCCGCCCCGTCCTGACCACCACAAACCCGCCGCCGCACCACCGCCCGCCCTTCTGAACCAGCTGTCCGATGCCAGTCAGAAGGCGCCCACATAGACCCCCAGAGCCGATCTCCCGTCTGTACTCGGGCCACCGGCTACCACCTCCACACCGCCGCCCCCTCACGCGGGGCCACCGCCACGCCGACACACCACCTACTTGCCGCTATCTCTGGAACGCCATCGCTAGGCGCCCCGACGCCCCAGCGGCCCAACACCCCGACGCCCCAGCACCCCGGCGGCCCAGCGGCCCAGCGGCCCAGCGGCCCAGCGGCCCAGCGGCCGCTAAGTGGCCCCGGCGGTTCGGGGTGGCCCGCATGCGGTCATGGCCTCGGCAAGCGCTGGCAGCGACCGCACCACCGCGTTGCGTCCCTCCCCTCCGTGCAGCATCTTCCGCGGCTCCCGGAGCCGCTCGACGCCGATCGCGTGAGCGCCGGCCCGCTGCGCCGCCGACATCGCCGCGAACGTGGCACACACCACCGCCGTCTCCTCGGCCCACACGCCGATGGCGTCGAACACCGGCGCCATGGTCCGCACCGCCGGGTTCCGCATCGCGAACCCCCGCCCCAGCGCCGGCCCGACGAGGCTCCGCAGTCCGAGCCGGTGCAGGTACCTCCCGACGGCCGACTCGCTGTGCGGCGCGTACACCGCGACCGTCCGCCCGGTCGCCCGGCACGCCTCGAACAGCTCTGCCGTGCCCGCGGTCACCGGCACCCAGTCTGCGGCGTCGACCTCCGCGTTGTGCACCAACTGCTCGGCCCTGCGTCCCGCCTCCTCCGACACCCCGTACGCCTCGGCCAACATGTCGAAGGGGTTGTCACTGGTGCCTATCAGAATCGACATCCGATGCCCGGACTCGTCCAGCATGGCGAAGATTTGCCGCGCCACGGCGTCCGGCTCCGGCAGCAGGTTGCCGAGCACGCTGAACGTCACGACGACGTGGTCAGTGCGGTCGAGAATCTCGGCGAGATGGGGCCGCACCCGTAAGGGCGTCACGGCTTGATCATGACCTGCCATGCGCCTCCCGCGACGCGTTATGCCACTTTCGCCCCTCCACCCCGCACGGTCGGCGCAGCTGCCGGCTCCGCTCGCTGACCAATTCCTTCGGGCCGGCGCCCGATCAGCCGGAGGCTGCTGACGGGTCAGAGAATGCTGACCTCGTCGCCGATCGCAATCTTCCCCCGGCCATCCGGGATGAGGTTGACGCCGAACAGCAGCCCGGCCGGGAATCGCCGGTGCATGCCGAGCACGCGCAGCGGTTGGCGCCCCTTCTCGCCCGTCTCCGGGTCGATGGTGGTCAGCACGCAGCGGTCGCACGGCTTCGGCGCCCGGAACGTCACGTCGCCGATGACGATCCGCCGGCCGAGCCAGTCGTCCTCCGCCCAGGCCGGGGCCCCGGAGACCACCACGTTGGGCCGGAAGCGGGTCATCGCGATCGGCTCGTCGCCGTCCTCGGAGAGCCAGTCGTTCACCGCGTGCAGCGAGGCCTCGTTCGTCAGCAGCAGCGGGTAGCCGTCGGCGAACGAGACCCGATCGTCCGGCTCGCCGAACTCCTGTTCCACCTGCCGGCGGGTCGGATCGTCCAGGTGGAACAGGCGGACCGGCTGCCCGACCACCTGCGAGATCCAGTGATGCGCGGCGTCCCCCGCGGACGTCGCGGCGATCCACTCGTGGAAGTGTTTGACGTCCGTCGTCGTGCCGGACGGGTACGGGACCGCGAGGCTGGGCATCCCGTTCGCTTCGAGGACGAGGCCTTCTTCGGAGTACCGCGGCCGGATCCTGCCCATCGAGGGCCAGTTCCGCTGCGTCATGAGCTTCGCGCCCCCGTCGACGACGAGCCACCGCCGGTCGCCGGCCAGACCCCAGGGCTCTACCTCGGCGGCGTCTGCCTCGACGCGGTAGCAGCTCTTGATCGGGTAGGTGGCCAAATAGCTCAGGTGCACGTTCTGAGAGTCGCATGTCGTACTCCCTTCCCGCCATCATTCTGAATGACTCCATGCGGTTGACGCAAGCGTGAAAGCCGACTTACAGTCGAGCCATGACCACATCCCCCCGGCAGCGGATACTCGACCTCTTCGACGGGCAGCGACTGACGCCCGTCCAGCGCCGCATCGCGCGCATCCTGGTCGAGCACGCCGGGCGGGCCGGCTACCTCTCCAGTGGCGATCTGGCCAGCCTGGCGGGGGTGAGCCAGCCCTCTGTGACCCGGTTCGCCACGGCACTGGGCTTCGAGGGCTATCCGGCGCTGCGGGACCAGCTACGCCTCACGATCGACGGCTACCGGCACAATTCATCCACAGTGGACGACAGCGAGGAGACGGCGCCGGTCGGCCAGTTCGAGCAGGCGCTGGCCGATGAGATCGCCAACCTGCAGCACCTGTCCGACACGCTTCGGGACACAGGGCCGCTCACCGAGGCGGGCCGGCTGCTCATGGAGAGCCGGCCGCTGCCGGTGCTCGGCATGCGGGCCGCGGGCGCGCTCGCGGGAGCGTTCGCCTACTTCGCGGCCAAGGTCCACCCGGACGTTCGCCTGTTGCACGAGCAGGGCAGCCTGCTCGCGGATCGCATGGAACAGGCACGCGCGGCTGGCGCAGTTGCGATGCTGGCGTTTGTGCTGCCCCGATATCCGCGCGAGGCGGTCGACGCGCTGCGGGAGGCGCGGGCCGCCGGGCTTCGCGTGGTCACCGTGACGGACTCGCCGGTCAGCCCGGCGGCAGCCGAGTCGGACGTGGTCCTGCCTGCCCCGGTCGGATCCCGGCTCGTGTTCGACATGCACACGACGCCGATGGCCATGGTCACGATCCTGCTGCAGGCCATGTGCGACGCCGCGCCGGCCGAGACCCAGGAGCGGCTGGAGGCCTTCGAGCGCTCCGCCGCCAACCGCCAGATATTCCTGCCTTAGCCAACCCCTAGCCGAGCCGACCCTAGCCGACACCTAGCCGAGGAGAATCATGGAAGCGGTCCGTGCCCCTCGGGGCACTCAGTTGACGGCGCGAGGCTGGCAACAGGAGGCAGCCCTGCGCATGCTCATGAACAACCTCGACCCCGAGGTGGCGGAGCGCCCGCAGGACCTGGTCGTCTACGGCGGCACGGGCAAGGCCGCCAGGGACTGGCCCTCGTTCCGGGCGCTGGTCCGCACGCTGACGACGCTGGCCCCGGACGAGACGATGCTGGTCCAGTCGGGCCGCCCGGTCGGCGTGTTGCAGACGCACGAATGGGCGCCGCGAGTCCTCATCGCCAACTCCAACCTGGTCGGCGACTGGGCCAACTGGCCGGAGTTCCGCCGGCTGGAGGCGCTGGGCCTGACGATGTACGGCCAGATGACCGCCGGCTCGTGGATCTACATCGGCACACAGGGCATCCTGCAGGGCACCTACGAGACCTTCGCGGCGGTGGCCGAGAAGCGGTTCGGCGGCTCGCTGGCCGGCACGCTGACGGTGACCGCGGGGTGCGGCGGCATGGGTGGCGCCCAGCCGCTGGCGGTGACGATGAACGGCGGGGCCTGTCTCATCATCGACGTCGACCGGGGCCGGCTGGAGCGCCGCGTCGCGACCCGCTATCTCGATGTCATCGCCGACTCGCTCGAGGCCGGGGTGCGGCTCGCGGTGGAGGCGCAGATCGCCCGGCGGTCCCTGTCGGTCGGCGTCGTGGGCAACGCCGCGCTGCTGCTGCCCGAGCTGTTGCGGATGGGCGTCGCCGTCGACATCGTGACCGATCAGACCTCGGCGCACGACCCGCTGTCGTACGTGCCGAGCGGGATC
Organism: Dactylosporangium sp. NPDC051485; assembly: GCF_040682015.1. Taxonomy (NCBI): domain Bacteria; kingdom Bacillati; phylum Actinomycetota; class Actinomycetes; order Micromonosporales; family Micromonosporaceae; genus Dactylosporangium; species Dactylosporangium sp. NPDC051485. The sequence goes on along the minus strand of NZ_JBFAZW010000008.1, from coordinate 100,379 downwards.
GCGCCCGAGGACGCGGCAGACTACGCGGCGAAGAAGCCCGAAGAGTTCACCGACCGGGCGCGGCACTCGATGGCCCGGCACGTGGAGGCGATGGTCGGGTTCCTCGATCGCGGGGCCGAGGTGTTCGACTACGGCAACTCGATCCGGGGCGAGGCACAACTCGGCGGATTCGATCGAGCGTTCGCGTTCCCGGGCTTCGTCCCGGCGTACATCAGGCCGCTCTTCTGCCAAGGCAAGGGCCCCTTCCGATGGGCGGCGCTGTCCGGCAACCCGGCCGACATCGCCGCCACCGACCGTGCGGTCCTGGAACTCTTCCCAGAGAACGAGTCCCTGCGGCGCTGGATCACGATGGCGCAGGAGCGCGTCGCCTACCAGGGCCTGCCGGCCCGGATCTGCTGGCTCGGGCAGGGCGAACGCGACCGCGCGGGCCTGCGGTTCAACGAGATGGTCGCCGACGGGACCATCGAGGCCCCGATCGTCATCGGGCGCGACCACCTCGACACGGGGTCCGTCGCCTCGCCCTACCGGGAGACGGAGGCGATGCGTGACGGCTCCGACGCCATCGCCGACTGGCCACTGCTCAACGCCCTGGTCAACACCGCATCGGGCGCGTCGTGGGTGTCGATACACCACGGCGGCGGGGTGGGGATCGGGCGGTCGATCCACGCGGGCCAGGTCTCGGTCGCCGACGGCACCGACCTCGCCGCGCAGAAGCTGGCACGAGTGCTCACCAACGACCCCGCGATGGGCGTGCTGCGGCACGTCGACGCCGGGTACGAAGACGCGTCCGAGGTCGCCGAGGCGACCAGCCTTCGAGTACCGATGCGGGAGCAGTCATGAGCGACAACGCAACGGCCACCACGGTGAACGCCGAGCGGTTCGCCGCGCTGTGGGGGTCGCTGAGCCCGGTGGGCCGGGCCGGCGACGACGGCGGGTACATGCGCCACTCGTGGACGGACGTCGACCTCGTCTGCCGGGAGTGGTTCGTCGAGGAGGCACTGGACCGCGACCTCGAGGTCGAGATCGACCGCAACGGCAACCTGTGGGCCTGGTGGGGCGACCCGGAGGGCGAGGGCGCCATCGTCACCGGCAGCCACCTGGACTCGGTGCCGCACGGCGGGGCCTACGACGGCCCGCTGGGCGTCGTGTCGGGGCTGCTCGCCGTCGACCGGCTCCGGGAGCGCGGCGTGACGCCGTCGCGGCCGCTCGCGGTGGTCGTGTTCACCGAGGAGGAGGGCGCCCGGTTCGGAGTGCCGTGCCTGGGATCGCGGCTGCTCACCGGGGGCTACGACCCGGCCAAGGCGCTGCGGCTGCGCGACCGTGAGGGGACGTGGCTCGCCGACGCGATGGGCCGGGCCGGGCTCGACCCCGACCGGCTGGGCCCCGATCCCGAGCGACTGGCCCGCATCGGGGCGTTCGTCGAGCTCCACGTCGAGCAGGGACGAGCCCTCGATCACCTCGACGCGCCGGTCGGGGTGGCCAGCGCGATCTGGCCGCACGGGCGGTACCGCTTCGACTTCACCGGGCAGGGCAACCACGCCGGCACGACCCGGATGTCGGACCGGCACGATCCGATGCTGACCTTGGCGCACACGGTGCTGGCCAGTGACGAGGCCGCCCGGGCGCACGGCGCACACGCGACGGTCGGCCGGGTCGACGTCGCGCCCAACGCCACGAACGCGATCGCCTCCCGGGCCTCGGCCTGGCTGGACGCCAGGGCCGCCGACGCCGACACCCTGCAGAAGCTGGTGGAGTCGATCCATCAGCGGGCCGAGGAGCGGGCCCGGCTGGACGGGACGCATGTGGTCATGGCCGCCGAGTCGACGACCGGCGAGGTGGATTTCGCCGGGGACGTGAGTCGGCTGGCCACGACGATCCTGGACGCGCCGGTGCTGCCGACCGGGGCCGGGCACGACGCCGGGGTGCTCGCCGGCCACGTCGACACCGCGATGCTCTTCGTGCGCAACCCGACTGGCATCTCCCACGCCCCGCAGGAGTCCGCCTCCGACGCCGACTGCGCCGTCGGGGTGGAGAAGCTCACCGATCTGCTGGCACGGCTATGTCAGTGACGCGGTACCACTGCGCTCACGCCTGGCTTCCGACGGGCATCGCCGACGACGTGCTGCTCGAGCTGGCCGGCGGCCGGTTCGTGACCGTGCGGCCGGGGACGCCCTCGGAGGCGGCCGAGGCCGGCGGCGCCGTGCGGCTCCCGGGCGTCACGCTGCCCGGCCTGGCCAACGCGCACTCCCACGCCTTCCACCGTGCCCTGCGGGGGCGCACGCAGCGGGGCCGGGGGACGTTCTGGACGTGGCGCGACCAGATGTACGCGGTGGCGGGCGCGCTGGACCCCGACTCCTACCACGCGCTGGCGGTCGCCGTGTACGGGGAGATGGCGCTCGCCGGCATCACGTGTGTCGGGGAGTTCCACTATCTGCACCACGCCCCGGGCGGCGCGAAGTACTCCGACCCCAACGCGATGGGCGAGGCGCTGATCGCGGCGGCCGCGGACGCCGGCATCCGGATCACGCTGCTCGACACGCTGTACCTGACCGCCGGGGTCGATGGGCGGCCGCTCGAGGGTGTGCAGCTGCGGTTCGGCGACGGATCGTTCGACGCCTGGTCGAGCCGGTTGGACCGGCTGCGGGCCCGGCCCCACGCGCGGATCGGCGCGGCGGCGCACAGCGTCCGGGCCGTCCCGGCCGGCGTGCTCGCCGAGTTCGCGGCGCGCACCGAGGGGATGCCGACCCACGTGCACCTGTCGGAGCAGCGGGCCGAGAACGAGGCCTGTCTGGCCGTTCACGGGTGTACCCCGACGGAGCTGCTCGCCGACCGAGGGCTGCTCGGCGGACGGGTGACGGCCGTGCACGCCACGCACCTGACCGACGCCGACCGGGCCGAGCTCGGCGACACCGGCACCGGGGTGTGCTTCTGCCCGACCACCGAGCGGGACCTCGCCGACGGCATCGGGCCGGCCCGGGCGCTCGCCGACGGGGGCAGCCCGCTGAGCCTCGGCAGCGACAGCCACGCGGTCATCGACCTGTTCGAGGAGGCGCGCGGGATGGAGATGCACGAGCGCCTGCGCACCGAGCACCGTGGCCACTTCACCGGCGCCGAGCTGATCGGCGCGGCCACCGCCGCCGGGCACGCCGCGCTGGGCTGGGCGCACGCCGGCACGATCGCGGTCGGCGCCCGCGCCGACCTGGTCACCGTGGCGCTGGACTCGCCCCGCACGGCCGGCTGCGACCCGGCGGCAATTGGGTTCGCGGCCACCGCCGGCGACGTCCGCCACGTGGTGATCGACGGACGCGTTGTCGTACGCGACGGGGTGCACCTGGCAATGCCCGACGTCGGAGCCGCCCTGACCAGGGCGCTGGCGGCCATCCCCACGCCCGGCCGTCCGGAGCCCGCGACCGACCAGACCAGGGCGACCCGCGCAACGACAACCCCCGCGGAGAAGGCCAGCGCGGAGGATGCCCGCGCGAAGCAAGCCCAGGTGGACGGCAGCGGGACGCCGCCGGCCGACGACGGCCCGATCGACGCCGCCGGTCGAGCGAGCGGCAACCCACAGGCCGGAGGCGGTCCCGGGATGGGTGTGGTCTCGGCCGGTCTCGGGTCCGGGCGGATCGGGGCGGGGCGATGAGGTCGCTGCTGGTCACCAACATCGGCGAGCTGGTCACCGGGGATCCGGCCTGGGGCAAGGGCCCGCTCGGCATCCGTCGTCATGCCGCCCTCGTGATCGACGACCGGCGCGTCGAGTGGATCGGGCGGGCCGTGGACGCGCCGATGGCCGACGCGCGGCTCGACGCCGACGGTGCGGCGGTGCTGCCCGGGTTCGTCGACAGCCACTCGCACCTGGTGTTCGCGGGCGACCGGTCGGCCGAGTTCGCGGCGCGGATGGGCGGGGAGCCGTACACGGGGGGCGGCATCCGCACCACGGTCGGGGCCACGCGCGCGGCGGAGGACGAGCAGCTGCGCGCCAACGTCGGCCGGCTGCGAGGCGAGGCGCTGCGGCAGGGCACGACGACGATGGAAATCAAGTCCGGGTATGGGCTGACCGTGGCGGACGAGACCCGGTCGCTGCAGATCGCGCGGGAGTTCACGGTCGAGACGACGTTTCTCGGGGCGCACGTGGTGCCGGCGGAGTATGCCGAGCGGGCCGACGACTATGTCAGCCTGATCTGCGGGCCGATGCTCACGGCGGCGTGTGGTGCCGGGGCGCGCTGGATCGACGTGTTCTGCGAGCGCGGCGCCTTCGACGCCGATCACTCGCGGGCGATCCTGACCGTCGGCGCGGACGCCGGGCTGGGTGTGCGCGTGCACGCCAACCAGCTGACGCAGGGGCCCGGCGTGCAGCTCGCGGTCGAGCTCAACGCGGCCTCCGCGGACCACTGCACGCACCTGTCCGAGGCCGACATCGCGGCGCTGGCCGACTCGGCCACCGTGGCGACGCTGCTACCTGGGGCGGAGTTCTCGACGCGGTCGCCGTACCCGCCGGCGAGGGCGCTGATCGATGCCGGGGCGACTGTCGCGCTGGCCACCGACTGCAATCCCGGGTCGTCGTACACCACGTCGATGCCGTTCTGCATCGCGCTTGCCGTGCGCGAGATGGGGATGACGCCGGCCGAGGCCGTGCTCGCCGCTACCCGCGGCGGGGCGGCGGCGCTGCGCCGCGGCGACGTCGGGCATCTCACCGTCGGGGCGCGCGGCGACCTGGTCGTGCTCGACGCCCCCTCACACGTGCACCTGGCCTACCGGCCCGGGGTGCCGCTCACAACTACCGTCGTGCTCAATGGGGAGCTGGTTTGATCACCATCACCGCCTCTGGCATCAGCCCCGACGACCTGATCGCGGTCGCCCGGGCCAACGCGCGGGTGACCCTCGCGCAGGACGCGCTCGACGCCATGCGCGCGAGCCGCGCGATCGTCGATGACATCGAACGGAACGGGCGGCCCGTGTACGGGGTGTCGACCGGGTTCGGGGCGCTCGCCAACACGTTCATCGCGCCCGAGCGACGGGCCGAGCTGCAGCACGCGCTGATCCGGTCCCACGCGGCGGGCGTCGGGGCGCCGATGCCCCGGGAGGTCGTCCGGGCGATGATGCTCCTGCGCATCCGGTCGCTCGCGATGGGGCGCTCCGGGGTGCGGCCCGAAGTCGCGCAGGCGCTCGTCGAACTGTTGAACGCCGGCATCACGCCCTGGGTGCCCGAGCACGGGTCGCTCGGCGCGTCCGGTGACCTCGCCCCGCTGGCGCACTGCGCGCTGGTGCTGATCGGCGAGGGGTGGGTGCTGGCCAAGGACGGCACGCGGGTCAGCGCTCTCGACGCGGGCGTCTCGCCGATCGAGCTGTCGTCGAAGGAGGGGCTGGCGCTCATCAACGGCACCGACGGCATGCTCGGCATGCTGCTCATGGCCATCGAGGACGCCGCGCACCTGTTCACGATGGCGGACGTGACCGCGGCGCTGTCGATCGAGGCGATGCTCGGCTCGGACCGGCCCTTCATGCCGGAACTGCACACGATCCGGCCGCACCCCGGGCAGGCGGCGTCGGCGGCGAACATCCACCGGCTGCTGCAGGGGTCGCCGATCATGGATTCGCACCGGGACGACCTGGCGCATGCGGTGCAGGACGCGTATTCGATGCGGTGCGCGCCGCAGGTGGCCGGGGCCGCGCGGGACACACTGGAGTTCGCGGCGACGGTCGCGGGGCGGGAGCTGCGCTCGATCGTCGACAACCCGGTGGTGCTCACCGACGGCCGGGTGGAGTCGACCGGCAACTTCCACGGGGCGCCGCTCGGGTTCGCCGCCGACTACCTCGCGATCGCGGCGGCCGAGGTGGGGGCGATCGCGGAGCGGCGGGTCGACCGGCTGCTGGACGTGAGCCGGTCGCGGGAGCTGCCGCCGTTCCTGACGCCGGACCCGGGCGTGAACTCGGGGCTGATGATCGCGCAGTACACGGCGGCGGGCATCGTCGCCGAGAACCGCCGGCTGGCGGCGCCGGCGAGCGTGGACTCGCTGCCGACGTCGGGCATGCAGGAGGACCACGTTTCGATGGGGTGGGCGGCGACCCGCAAGCTGCGCACCGTCCTGGACAACCTGTGCAGCATCCTGGCGGTCGAGCTGATCTCGGCGGTCCGTGGCATCCAGTTGAGGGCCCCGCTCCAGCCGTCGCCCGCCGGCCGGCTCGCGGTGGCGACGGTCGAGCGGTTCGCCGGCCGCCCGGGCCCGGACGTGTTCCTCGCCCCGGTGATGGAGGCCGCCCGCGCCCTGGTGTGGTCCCGAGACCTGCGGAAGGAGATCGAGGCGACGGCCGGCCCCCTGTCCTGAGGCGGCCGCCGCGGGAACGGCGCAGAAGGGGCGGGGACTGCCACCACAGGAACCCGCCCAGAAAGGCGGGACAGCCGCCGCAGGGCACTGCCCAGCAGCGGCGCGGCCGACACGCGAAGGGTGCGCGCAGAGGAGGCGGGGCAGCCGCCACGAGAGGTGCGTGGCGAGGCAGGGGCGGCCTCGCCACGAAAGCGGCGCAATAGAGCCAGGCGCCGCGGAGGCCGCGCAGAGGAACCAGGCGCCGCACAGAGGGACCAGGGCGCCGCACAGAGGGACCAGGCGCCGCACAGAGGACCACGGCGCGGAGGCTGCGCAGCACCATGCCCAATCGACCCCGTGAGAGCAAAGGGCCAGGCGCCGCGGAAGCCGTGTGGCGCGGGGAGGGACACTCCCGCCGCGCCCGCCGAAACGAGGTCGGCGGGCGGGCGGGGTGGTTACAGGTGTGCTGCCAGGGCCCGGAAGGCCTTGCCGCGGTGGCTGATGGCGTCCTTGGCCTCGGGCGAGAGCTCGGCGGTGGTCTCGGCGTGGCCGTCGGGCACGAAGATGGGGTCGTACCCGAAGCCGCCCTCACCACGTGGGGCGCGGATCAGGTGGCCCCGGACCTCGCCGCGGAAGACCTCCTCGCGGCCGTCCGGGTACACCAGGGCGGCGGCGCAGACGAAGGCGGCGCCCAAGTGCTCGTCCGGGACGTCGCCGAGCTGGGCGAGGACCAGGCGGAGGTTGGCGCCGTCGCGGTCGGGGGCGCCGCTGGGAAGGCCGGACCAGCGGGCCGAGAAGACGCCCGGCATGCCGTTCAGGGCGTCCACGGACAGGCCCGAGTCGTCGCCGACGCTGGGCAGCCCGGTGTACTGGACGGCCTCCCTCGCCTTCAGGAGGGCGTTCTCCTCGAAGGTCAGCCCGGTCTCGGGCGCCTCGGGGTAGGTCTCCACCTCGTCGAGGCCCAGCAGCTCTACGTGCGGGGCGGAGGACTCGAGGACGCGGCGCAGCTCGATGAGCTTCTTCTTGTTGCGGGTGGCCAGGAGGAGCTTCATCCGGCGATCGCCTTCTGCTGGAGCGTGGCCAGCTCGGCGCAGCCGGCGGCGGCGAGGTCGACCAGGGCGTCGAGCTCGGCGCGGGCGAAGACGCCCTGCTCCCCGGTGCCCTGGACCTCGACGAAGTCGCCGGCGCCGGTGCACACGACGTTCATGTCGACGTCGGCGACGACGTCCTCTTCGTAGCAGAGGTCGAGGCGGGGCTGGCCGCCGATGATGCCGACGCTGACGGCGGAGACGGAGCGGTGCAGGGCGTCGGCGGGCTTGCCGGCGAGCTTGCGCTGGGTGGCCAGCCATTGCACGGCGTCGTGGAGGGCCACGTACGCGCCGGTGATGGCGGCGGTGCGGGTGCCGCCGTCGGCCTGCAGGACGTCGCAGTCCAGGACGATGGAGTTCTCGCCGAGCGCCTTGAGGTCGATGCAGGCGCGCAGGCTGCGGCCGATGAGGCGGGAGATCTCGTGGGTGCGGCCGCCGATCTTGCCCTTGACGCTTTCCCGGTCGCTGCGGGTGGTGGTGGCGCGCGGGAGCATGGCGTACTCGGCGGTGAGCCAGCCCAGGCCGGAGCCCTTGCGCCAGCGGGGCACGCCCTCGGTGACGCTGGCGGTGCAGAGCACCCGGGTGTTGCCGAACTCGACGAGCACGGACCCCTCGGGGTGCATGCTCCACTGGCGAGTGATCGATACGGGTCGAAGTTGGTCGGGTGTGCGTCCATCGGGTCGAGCCATACCGACCACCCTAGTCATTGGGCGATTACGCAACCTTCCCCGGTACCTCGTCGGGCCGCACGGGCGAGCCGAGGTCAAGGTCCAGGATGTCGAGGTCCGGCGAGCCGTGGCGCCACTCCGCCCAGGCGAGGCGGAGCAGGCCCGGGAGGAGGTCGGTGGAGCGGCGGATCACCCACGCGGAGCCCGCGGTGGCCATCCAGAGCGCCTGGGCGCCGAGGGCCGGCGGCGGGCTGCTGGGCTCGGGCGAGGGGCGGCCGGACGACGGGCCGACGAGCCCGAGGCGCTCGAGCACGCCTCGCCTGTCCAGCAGGTCGAAGTACGAGCAGGCGAGGAACCGGTGCCCGCGCTCGCTCGGGTGGAGCCGGTCGACGCTCCACATCCGCCGGTCGTACGAGTCCGAGTCGCCCGCCGCGTCGAAGTGCACGGTGTCGTAGCGGGCGGCGACGAGGTCGGCGGCCTCGTTGATCTCGGCCATGCGCCGGGCCAGGGGGCGGGCGAGGGAGCCGGGCAGGCCGAACATCCGGCCCGGGTCGGGCAGCCGGATGGTGAGCACCTCGGCACCGGCGCCGCGCAGGGCGGCGACGGTGCGCTCGAGGTGCCCGGCGAAGCGGGAGGAGTCGAACGGGTCCCGCAGCGTGTCGTTGGTGCCGATGAGCACGGCGGCCAGGTCCGGGGCCACGGAGAGGGCCTTCGGCAGCTGGTCGCGCTCGAGGTCGGCCGCCCGTGCGCCGCTGGTGGCGAGGTTGTGCAGCTTGACGCCGAGGGCCGCGGCGAAGATCGGCGCCCAGCCCCGCCAGGCGCCCTTGACCCTGTCCCCGTAGCCCGCGGTGGTCGAGTCACCGAGGGCGGCGAACACCGTCATCGCACGGCCACCGTCGACGACGAGTGGTGGACGGCGAGGAAGCCGGCGACGGAGGCCGGCCACGAGAACTGCTCAGCGCGAGCCCGGGCGTCGGCGCGACGCGCGGCTGCCGGTCGGGTGAGCACCTGGAGTACACCTCCCGCAAAGTCATTGGTGACGGCGACGCCGGCGGCGCCGACCACCTCGGGTTGCGCGGACGCCGCGTCCACGACGACGGGCGTGCCGCAGGCGAGCGCCTCCAGCCCGGCCAGCCCGAAGGTCTCGATCGGGCCGGGCGAGATGACGACGTCCGCGGTGGCGAGCAGCGATGCGACGGCGGTGCGCTCCGCCACGAACTCCATAAAGCGGATCGGGTGGCCGTGCGCCTGCTCCTGCAGCCGGGCGCGAAGCGGGCCGTCGCCGATGATCACGAGCACCGCGTCGACGCCCCGCTTGCGCAGCGCGATGAGGGCCTCGACGGAGCGCTCGGGGCGCTTCTCCGACGACAGGCGGCCGCAGTGCACGAGCAGGACCTGGCCGGGCGTGGCGTAGCGGGCGCGCAGGGAGTCGTCGTACCGCGCCGGGTTGAACAGCTCGAGGTCGACCCCGAGCGGCACCTGGCTGACGTTGCCGGCCCCGAGGCGGCGAAACTCGGCGGCGGCCCAGTTGGTGGTGCACACGATGCGGTCGTACGAGCGGAAGCTGCGGGAGTTGAGCAGGTCGGCCCACGGGTTGCTGAGCGGGCCGGCGAAGGTGAGCAGCCCGGCGAGGCTCTCGTGGGAGACCATGACCGCCGGGATGCCCCGCTCTCGGGCCCAGCGGCCGGTCCAGCGCAGCGTGAACCGGTCGGAGACCTCGAGCCGGTCGGGCTCGAGGCGCTCGAGCAGCCTCATGAGGCGGCGGCGGGCCAGCAGGACGCGATACCCGCCGGTGCCGGGCACGATCGTCCCGGGGATCGTGATCACCCGGCCCTGCCCGGTCATCTCGTCGGAGTAGACGGCCCCCGGGACGATGAGGATCGGCTCGTGGCCCGCGGCGAGGTACCCCTCGCCGAGGGCCTGGAGCGCCGTTCGCAGCCCCCCGGAGCGCGGCATGACGAAGTTGGCCAGCCGCACGATCCGTGAGGTCATGCCGGGATCGATACGGACCGGGCGGCCACGCCCCCCGAGTGCACGTCCACGTAGTGCCTGATCAGCTCGTCCCCGACCGCCGCCCAGGTGCGCGAGGCGACGGCGACCCGGGCCGCGACGCCCATGGCCTGGCGCCGCTCCGGGTCGTTGACCAGCGAGGCGACCGCGTCGACGAGCGCGGCGGCGTCGCCGGGCGGCACGAGCAGCCCGGTCCGGCCGTCGTCGACCAGGTCGAGCGGGCCGCCCTGGGCCGGGGCGACCACCGGTACGCCGCTGGCCAGGGCCTCCTGGATGGTCTGGCCAAAGGTCTCGAACGGGCCCGTGTGCACGAAGAGGTCGAGGCTGGCGAAGATCCGGGCCAGCTGGGCGCCGCGCCGCTCGCCGAGGAACACCGCCTCCGGCATGGCCCGCTCGAGGTTCGCGCGGGCCGGGCCGTCGCCGACGACGACCACCCGGACGCCGGGGATGCGGCTGACCGAGGCGAGCAGATCGACCCGCTTCTCGACGGCGAGGCGGCCGACGTACCCGACGATGACCTGCCCGTCGGCGGCGACCGCGCGGCGCAGGGCGGCCGAGCGGTGGCGCGGGTCGAACCGGGCCGCGTCGACGCCCCGGCGCCAGAGCCAGACGCGCTCGATGCCGTGGCTGTGCAGCGCCGTGGCGGCCGCGGTCGAGGGCGCCAGGGTCCGGTCGGCGGCGTTGTGGATGCGTCGCAGCCAGCGCCAGGCGGCCGACTCGCCAAGGTTGGACTTGTAGTACAGGCGGGCGTAGGACGGGACGTCCGTCTGGTAGACCGCCACGGTGGGCAGCCCGAGCGACGAGGCCACGGTCATGCCGCGCGCACCGAGCACGAACGGGCTGGCCAGGTGGACGAGGTCGGTGCGATGGGCCTTCAGGGCGGCGGCCAGGCGCGGGCTGGGCAGGCCCAGCCGGAAGCTCCCGTAGCCGGGCGTCGCCACTGACGGAACCCGGATGATCTGGTACGGGAACGAGCCGGTGACCGATCGCGCCGCGGACGACGGCTGGGGCGCGATCACGAGCGGCTCGTGGCCACGCGCGACGAGATGTTCGGCGACCCGGACGACGGAGTGGGCCACACCATTCACATCGGGCGGGAACGATTCGGTGACGATCGCGATCCGCATGCCATGACCATGAGGGGGGTGTCCATGCATGCGGCCACGATATGTTGGCCAAACGGCAAACGGGTTCCTAAATGTCGTACCGAGCGCCTGGTCGGACGACATCGATCGGTCCGGCGAACGCTCCCGAGGCCGCTTCGAGCGTCAATGCCTCGCTCCCCCACGCCGGCACCAGGTGCGTGAGCAGCAGTCGCCCGACGCCCGCCTTGGTCGCGTGCTCGGCCGCCTCCCGCCCGGTGAGGTGGAGATCTGGCGGGTTGTCGACGCCGTCAAGGTAACTCGCCTCACACAAAAAAGCGTCGGCGCCTTGGGCGAGCCGGATCAGCGCCTCGCAGGGAGCGGTGTCGGCGGAGTAGGTGAGCACCTTGCCACCGTGCTCGATCCGCACGCCGTACGTCTCGATCGGGTGATTGACCCGGTCGACGGTGACCTGGAAGGGCCCGATCGGGAAGCTGCCGGGCTGCAGGGCGTAGAAGGTGTAGACGTCGGCCAGCGAGAGCGGCTCGTTCTCCCCGCCGTAGGCCGCGGCGATCCGCTCGGGGGCGGCCACCGGGGCGTAGACGGGCAGCGGCGGATACTTGCCGGCCGGGCCGTAGTGCCGGGCCACGATGTACGAGCAGGCGTCGAGCATGTGGTCGCAGTGCAGGTGCGACAGCAGGATGGCGTCGATCGAGTACAGCCCGCCGTAGCGCTGCAGGCTCGACATGGAGCCGGGGCCGAAGTCGACCAGCAGACGGAAGCCGTCCGCCTCGACCAGATAGGCGGAGCAGGGCGCTTCCGGGCCCGGGAAGCTGCCGGCGCAGCCGAGAACCGTGAGCCTCATGGTGCTGCCCTCAACCCGCCGTCTCCCGTCTTCGTCCGAATCTGTGGATCACACCGGTCAGGTGAGGATAGATCCAATCGCCAGGCCGGCCGTTGTAGGGCACGGGCCGTCACGCTGCGCAGCCTACGCCGGACTGGCAGCCCAGGCTGAATGATCGGACGCCAGATGTCGCCAACGTGACACGGTTGCGTCACGCTCAACGACCCTGCTCGTTGCACCCAGTGAGCCAGGTTCTTCAGGAGGCACCGTGTCGGTCGACGTTTTCCCAGCGCGTCAAGCAACTACGCCGCCAGCTGCCGGACGCGTTCCGATTGCCGACCGGCAACGACCCGCGCCCCGCCAACCGCCAGATCGCCACCGTGTGCGCCTGGGCGGCCGCGCTGGGCCTCGGGGGCATGGCGGTGGCCTTGCGGGCGTTCGTGGGCCTCGTGGCGGAGTACCGCGGCTGGTACGCCCCCACCGTCGTCACCATCGGCCTGCTGGGGCTGGCGTGCACGATCGGGGCGTTCGCGAGCGTTCACCGCCGCCGCCTGCCGTTCGCACTGCTGGGCGTCGCCTCGGCGAGCCTGCTGACCGGCTGGATCGTGACGGGCCTCTGAGGGCTTTTTATACCCTGGCACCGTACAAATCCGGCATGTCGTGACGTACCAGCGCCCGACATGCCGGACATCCCCGAGCCGCGCCCGTTCTGCAGGGCCGTCAGGCCCAGAGCTGGCCCTCGAGGGCGCTCTCCGCCTCGGCCAGGGTCCCGCCGTACGCACCGGTCGAGAGGTACTTCCATCCCCCGTCCGCCACCAGGAACACCACGTCGGCCCGCTTGCCGGCCTTGAGCGCCTGGTGGGCCACCGACAGGGCCGCGTGCAGCACGGCGCCGGTCGAGAAGCCGACGAACATCCCCTCGACCTCGACCAGCTGCCGGGTCCGCAGCACCGAGTCGCGGGTGCCGACCGAGAAGCGCCGGGTGAGCACCGTCGCGTCGTACAGCTCCGGCACATAGCCCTCGTCGAGGTTGCGCAGGCCGTAGACGAGCTCGCCGTAGCGCGGCTCGGCGGCGATGACCTCGATGTCCTCGACCTTCTCGCGCAGGTAGCGCCCCACGCCCATGAGCGTGCCCGTGGTGCCCAGGCCCGCCACGAAGTGGGTGATGCCCGGCAGGTCGCGCAGGATCTCCGGGCCGGTCGACTCGTAGTGGGCACGGGCGTTGGCCTCGTTGCCGTACTGGTACAGCATCACCCAGTCCGGGTGGTCAGCCGCGATCTCCTTGGCCACGGCCACGGCCCGGTTGGAGCCGCCGGCGGCCGGCGAGAAGATGATCTCCGCGCCGTACATGCGCAGGATGGCCGTGCGCTCGGAGGAGACGTTCTCCGGCATGACGCAGACCAGCCGATAGCCCCGCAGCTTCGCCACCATCGCCAGCGCGATGCCGGTGTTGCCACTGGTGGGCTCGATGATCGTGTCGCCCGGGCGGAGGCGGCCGGATTCCTCGGCCGCCTTCACCATCCACAGCGCCACGCGGTCCTTGACGCTTCCCGTCGGGTTGCGATCCTCGAGCTTGGCCCACAACCGCACGTCGGCGCTCGGCGAGAGCCGGGGCAGACCGATCAGCGGCGTGTTTCCGCACGCGTCGAGCAGGGACTCGTAGCGCGCCACGACGATCAGCCCCGCAGGGCCTGAGCGGCGGCGAACGCGAACGCGCCGCCCGCGACGGCGGGCAGGATCGTCACGGAGTCGCCGTCGTTGACCTTCGCGTCGAGCGCGCCGAGGAAGCGGACGTCCTCGTCGTTGATGTACACGTTGACGAAGCGGTGCAGGCCGCCCTCACCGGTGATGAGGCGGTCCTTCAGCCCCGCGTGGCGCGAGTCCAGGTCGGTCAGTAGGTCGGCGATGGTGTCGCCGGAGCCCTCGACGGTCTTGGCGCCGCCGGTGTAGCTGCGCAGGATGGTGGGGATGCGAACCTCGATAGCCATGATTACTCCTCAAAGACCTCGGAAAACGACGTGCGGACGGATGACGGACGGCGCTTGATCAGCTGCCGGTCTGACACTCGTAGTCGACGGTCGTCGGGCTCTGCCCGAAGAGGTACTTCTGGACGGCATTCGGATCCACGACTGCATTAACTACCTCAACCGGCTCCTCGGTGACGGCCCCGTCCACGATGCGGAACGACCGGACCTCGGTCACCTCGGGATCGCGGGTGGACACCAGCAGGTAGTGGGCGTTCGGCTCGCCGGCGAAGGAGACGTCCGTGCGGGACGGGTAGGCCTCGGTCGCGGTGTGCGAGTGGTAGACCACGACCGGCTCCTCGTCGGCGTCGTCCATCTCCCGCCACAGCCGCAGCTGCTCCTTGGAGTCGAACTCGTAGAACGTCATGGACCGGGCGGCGTTCTCCATCGGCACGAGCCGCTCCGGCCGGTCGGAGCCCGCCGGGCCCGCGACGATCCCGCACGCCTCGTCCGGGTGGTCCCGGCGCGCGTGCGCGACAATCGCGGCGAGGATCGCGGCGTCGATGGTCAGCACGACAGACAGCCTACCGAAACCTGAGCGACCCTTGCCCGTGACCGCCCTCACCCCGTGAGAGCGCCGACGCCTGAGCAGCCCTTGCCGTGATCACCCTCACCCCATGAGGGCGCCGACGAGCGACTCCTGGAGATACGTCAGGTACTGGTACACGGAGAGCTGCCCGACCCGGGCCGACGTCGGGTCCCTCATGATCGCCTCGTCGAGCTCCGCCTCGACGTCGATGTCGTCGTCGACGATGCCGATCCGCAGCCCGAGGGTGAGCCGCACGTCGGTCAGGGCCCTCAGCCAGGCCTCGGCCTGCTCCTCGTCCAGCGCCACCTCGCCGCCCTCGACGGGCAGGCCGTCGAGCAGCATGGCGGCCTGCTCCAGCTTGGCCGAGCGCAGGTCGTCCTCGGTGTAGCGGCGCAGCTCTGCGGACAGGGCGGCGTCGTCGCGGTACACATCGGGAAACAGCCGCTCGATGACGGGATCGGCGCGGTCGAAGCCCTCCGACAGCAGCGTGATCACCTCGAGCATGACCTCGTTGAGGACCGCCGCCTCGGCCGGGCCGAACCGGGCCACGCACACCTTGCCGGCGCGCACGAACATGTTCACGATCGCTCCACCGTCGCCCAGAGGCCATGCGCCTGCAGCCGGGACGCGTCGTACTCCATCCGCTCGCGCGCCCCGCTGATGACGATCGCCTTGCCCTTGTGATGCACGTCGAGCATGAGGCGTTCGGCCTTCTCCTTGCTGTACCCGAACAGCTTCTGCAGGACCCAGGTCACGTAGCTCATGAGGTTGACGGGATCGTTCCAGACCACGGTCACCCACGGACGGTCGGTCTGGGGCACCTCGTCAACCTCGACGTGGGTCTCTTCGATCGGTAGGACCTGCGGCGCCGCCATACCAACATGGTGCCATCAAGCGAGCAGCACGCCATGGTCGACCGCGTCCCCCGCAATGATGGCCAGCGCCTGGCACAGCTCCGCGTAGCGCGCACCGAGCTCGTGACCGAGCTCGACCTCGACCTCACGCAGGGCCTGCTGGAGCCAGCGCCGGCAGTCCTTCTTGTCCGGCATCTTCGGCGGCCCGCCCGGCGCGTGCTTGGGCTGCCACATGGCGTAGGAGCCGGCGTTGAGCCCGATGCCGACCGGGGAGAGCACCTGCTCGGCGTCGTCGCCACCCCCGCCGACCACGGAGAAGCTGTCCAGGGCGCCGGCGCCGGTGAGCGCGGCCACGCCGGAGGTGGTGGTGACCAGCAGCGCGCGGTCGCGCTCCCGGCCGTCGTCGCGCTGACCGTCGACCACCCGCCGGGCGGCCGCGACCACCCGGGCCAGCACGGCCTCGTCGGGCGGGGTGTCCAGCAGCGAGCCGAAGACGGCGCCGATCGCCTCGCGGGTGTCGGCCCGCAGCTGGCGGCTGCTGCGCAGGGACAGCGCGTGCAGCTCCCGGTCGAGCACGCGGGGCAGCTCGGGGCAGCCCTTGCCGGAGCCGAGCTCCTGCACGCAGCGCACGTGGATGGTGGCCAGGTCGATCGACACGCGCTCCATGGCGGCCAGCCGGCGGGCCTGGACCTCGCGGTCGAGCTGCGCCTGCCAGCCGTCTCCGGTCTCGGACACGGTGGCCCCGGTCACCGCACCCGGCCGGGTGCCGGCGGGCTCGCCGGCCGACGCGTCCTCCCGGGCCCAGGTCTCCAGCTCGTGGCTCAGCTCGGCGACGCCGAAGACGCCGTCCGGCTCCAGCGACACCGGGAACCAGGGCGCGGTGGCCAGCCGTGGGCCCCGCGAGGCGAGCAGCGCGCGGTTGGCCGCGAGCATCTCGGTCCACTCGTCGTGCTGGTCGATGCGGGTGAGCACGAAGGCGATCCGGTCCACCCGGGCGGCCGCGGCGCCCAGCAGGTCCAGCTCGGTCCGGCCGAGCGGGGCGGCGGCGTCGACGACGAAGACCAGGCCCAGGCCGCTGCCGGCGGCGTCGAGCACGATCTCGGCGGTGGCCGCGTCCGCGCACCCGGCGCCGGGCGTGTCGATCAAGGCGAGCCGCTCGAGCAGGGGCGAGGGATGGGTGATCTCGATCCGCCGGGCCGGCCGGATCGGGCCCTTCACCGAGCTCAGGTCCGGGAACGGCCGCGCCTCGCGGTGCCCGGGCACGAAGGCCCAGGCGTCCGGGCGCTCGCCGGGGCGGAACACCACCCAGGCGTCCCCGGCGTCGGCACGGGCCGCGACGGTACGCCGGATCAGCGCATTGACCAGCGCGGTCTTCCCCGCGCCGGAGGCGCCCGCGACGACGGCGTGGCGGCGGTGGGACGGCTGGGACGGGGCGATCGGCGGCCGATGGCTACGGCTGCCGCGGACCGGCATGGACACGAGACTCCCGCTGGTGCGGGCCGTCCGGCCCGGCATCGACATGATTGACAGGTCGATCAGCGGCGCCTGCATGACCCCGAAGCCCATGTGCGACCTCCTTGTGCGCGGTCGGCGTTGCGTGCCTTCTCCCCGGAAGATCCGTCCGTGCGCAGCTCAGAGCCGCGCAGGGCGGGGCATCGGAACGCTACGTGAACAGCCACTTACAACAGCAGGGTTGCTGGTACTCAACTGGAACCGAACGCACTACTCAAGTTCGCGCTTCCGCGGGTACGCCCCGTAATCGACCTATCGATATGCTGCGACGGTGCCCCCCTGGAGTTTTGTCGGCAGAAACGCAGAACTGGTCCGCCTAGCCGAGGCCGCCTCCGGTGCCACCGGTCGCGGCTTGATTCTCGGCGGCCCGCCCGGCATCGGCAAGAGCCGATTGCTGCGCGAGGGCGTCCAGGCCCTTGACCAGGACAGGCTTGCGGTTTGGACGGCGACCGCCAACGCCGCCACGGCCGGCCTCCCGCTCGGCGGGCTCGCCCAGGTGCTCCCGCCGGACCAGCCGGCCGGCGGCTCCCCGGCCGGGCTGCTGCGCTGGGCCGTCGATGCGCTGCACCGGCAGGCGGCCGGCCGCCCGATCGTCGTGGCGATCGACGACGCCCACCTGCTCGACCCCCTGTCGGCCGCGCTGGTGTACTACGTGGCCCGCTCCGAGAACGCCACCGTGATCGGCACGGTGCGCACGGGCGAGTCGGTGCACGACCCGATCTCCGCGCTGTGGAAGGACGACCTGGTCGAGCGGATCGAGCTCGGCCCGCTCACCCTGCAGGAGACCTCCGACCTGCTGCAGCAGGTGCTCGGCGGCCCGGTCGACTCGGCCTCGGTGGACCGCCTGCAGCAGCTCTCCCAGGGCAACGCCCTGCTGCTGCGCGAGCTGGTGATCGCCGCGCACGCGGCCGGCGAGATCATCGAGAGCTACGGCATGCAGCGCTGGACGGGCAAGGTCGACCTGGCCCCGACGCTCACCGAGGTCGTCGACGCGCGCATCGGCAAGCTCACCCCGCAGGAGCGGGCGGTGCTGGAGCTGGTCGCGTTCGGCGAGCCGATCGGCCTGCCGCTGCTGGTGAAGGCGACCGACCTGGCCACGGTCGAGATCGCCGAGGAGCGGCAGCTGGTGCGGGTGGTCGTCGAGGACCGGCGCACCACGGTCCGGCTGGCGCATCCGCTGTACGGCGAGGTCGTGCGCCGCCGCTGCCCGGTCACCCGGTTCCGGCGCCTGCTGGCCGACCTGGCCACGCTGGTCGAGGAGAGCGGGGCCCGCCGCCGCGACGACCTGCTGCGCGTCGCCGTCTGGCGGCTGGACAGCGATACCGCCCGCGACCCGGTCCTGCTGCTCAACGCCTGCCGGCTGGCCTTCGCCACCTACGACATGGCGCTGGCGATGCGGCTGGGCAAGGCGGCCGTCGCGGCCGGTGGCGGGTTCGACGCCGCCGAGACCCTGGCCACCATCCTCATGTTCGCCAGCTGCCCCGACGAGGGCGCGATGATCCTGGACCAGAACGAGGACCAGATCACCGACGAGGCCCAGCGCAGCCGCTGGCTGGCCATCCGGCACATCACCTCGCAGTGGGGCCTGGGCGACTCCTCCACCGCCGACGAGATGGACCGGCAGGCCCACGAGCTCACCGACCTGCGGGAGCGCTCGCTCACGCTGTCGGTCGAGTCGACCATGCGGCTGCACCGCGGCGACCACGGGCAGGCGCTCACCCTGGCCCGCACGGTGCTGGACAGCCCGGCCAGCGCGCCCGGGCCGCGCGCCCTGGCCCGCAGCATCATGGGCCACCTGCAGGCGATGCGGGGCACGCCGGTGCAGACGGTCAAGGCTATGGCCCTGCTCGACGCGGACGCCGCGCAGTGGCGGGCCGAGGTGCCGTACATCCAGCTGGGCATCGAACTGGCCCGCGGCACGGCCATGATCCTGGCCGCGGACCTCACCGCGGTCGACGCGATCGTGGCCACCGAGTTCGCCGGCATGGCCGACGCCGGCAACTTCCTGCTCGGCTCCGGTTACCTGCAGATCGTGCGGGCCCAGGCGGCCCGGATGCGCGGGCACCTGTCCGAGGCAGGCCGGGCGGCCAGCCAGGCCAGCGCCATGCTCGCCACGGGCAGGATCTTCGTGGCCCTCGCCCACGCCGAGCGGGCCCACATCGCCGCGCTGCAGGGCGACGCCGCCTCCGCGACCGCCGCCTTCGCCCTGGCCGAGGAGGCGCACTACCGCTCCATGGAGGTGCTCTACCCGTGGCTGGAGGAGGCCCGCGCCTGGGTCGCCGTCGCCTCCGGGGACATCGCCACCGCGGCCGAGGTACTGCGCCTGCTCGCCGCCCGCAACCGCAGCGACGGGTTCGCCGCGCACGAGATGTTCGCGCTCTACGACCTCGGCCGCCTCGGCTTCGCCGCCGAGGTGAGCGAGCGGATCACGGCCGTCGCGCAGACCGTGGAGGGCCGGCTCGCCCCGGCCATGGCCTGGCACGTGCGGGCGATGGCCGAGGAGGACGGCGGCGCGCTGCTCTCGGTGGCCGAGGAGCTGGCCGAGCTGGAGCTGTACCTCTACGCCGCCGAGGCCGCCGCCGGCGCGGTGACCCTGCTGCGCGGCATCCGCTCGCCCCAGACACCGCGGGCCGCCCAGCGCCTGGCCGAGCTGCGCGCCGAGTGCCCCAACGCGGTGACGCCGGCCCTGGTGGTGCCGCAGCCGATGCTCACCGGCCGGGAGCGGCAGATCGCGCGGCTGGCCGCGGCCGGGGTGCCGTCGAAGGAGATCGCCGACCAGCTGTACCTGTCCTCCCGTACGGTCGACAACCACCTCATGCGGGTGTACGCCAAGCTGGGCGTGACCGGCCGGGCGGAGCTCGCGGCCGCCCTGCGCTCCCTGCCACCGGAGGAGTGACCGGCGTCCTATTGCGGGTGGAATATGTTTGAGCCGTGACGAGTAGCGCGCTGCTGACCGACCACTACGAGCTGACGATGCTGTCCGCCGCCCTGCGCGACGGCACGGCCGACCGGCACTGCGTCTTCGAGGTGTTCGCGCGCCGCCTGCCGACCGGGCGTCGCTACGGCGTCGTGGCCGGCACCGGGCGGCTCATCGACCTCATCGAGTCGTTCCGCTTCGGCCCGGAGGAGATCGAGTTCCTCTCCTCGCGCGGCATCGTGGACGAGGCGACGGCGGCGTGGCTCGGGCAGTACCGCTTCAGCGGCGAGGTCGAGGGCTACGCCGAGGGCGAACTGTTCTTCCCCGGCTCCCCCATCCTGACCGTCAGCGGCACGTTCGCCGAGTGCGTGGTCCTGGAGACGCTGATCCTGTCCGTGCTCAACCACGACAGCGCGATCGCGGCCGCCGCGGCCCGGATGGTCACCGCCGCCCGCGGGCGCGCCGTGGTCGAGATGGGCTCGCGGCGCACCCAGGAGGAGTCCGCGGTCGCCGCGGCCCGGGCGGCGTATCTGGCCGGCTTCGCGTTCACGTCCAACCTCGAGGCCGGCCGGCGCTACGGCATCCCGACCACCGGCACCGCCGCCCACGCCTTCACGCTGCTACACGACTCGGAGCAGGCGGCGTTCGCCTCGCAGGTGGCGACCCTGGGCAAGCAGACCACCCTGCTGGTCGACACCTACGACATCGCGCAGGGCATCCGCAACGCGATCGCGGTGGCCGGCGCCGACCTTCGGGCCGTGCGCATCGACTCCGGCGACCTCTCGGTGCTCGCCTCGGAGTCGCGGGCGCTGCTGGACTCCCTCGGCGCCACCGACACCCAGATCGTGGTCTCGGGCGACCTGGACGAATACGCGATCGCCGCCCTGGCCGCCGAGCCGGTCGACGTCTACGGGGCCGGCACCGCGGTGGTCGTGGGCTCGGGGGCGCCGACGGCCGGCCTGGTGTACAAGCTCGTCGAGGTCGACGGCCGGCCGGTGGTGAAGCGCTCGGAGAACAAGGGCACCGTGGGCGGGCGCAAGACGGCGGTGCGGCGGCACAAGCCGACCGGCACCGCGACCGAGGAGGTCGTCGTCTCGCTCGGCAGCCCGGAGGCCAAGCCGCACGACCGGGCCCTGCAGCGGCCGTTCCTGCGCGGCGGCGAGCGGGTGGCCGACCTGCCGACGCTTCCCGAGTCGCGCGAGCACCTGCGACAGTGCCTCATCTCCATCCCCTGGGAGGGGCTCAAGCTCTCCGCCGGCGACCCGGCGGTTCCGGTGATCGTTACGGGGGGCACCATCGTTTCGGGAGGCTCCGCATGACTCGGGCGTTGATCGTGGTCGACGTGCAGAACGACTTCTGCGAGGGCGGGTCGCTCGCCGTCGCCGGTGGGGCCGGGGTCGCCGCGGCGATCACCGACGCGCTCGCCGCCGGGCCGTGGGACCACGTCGTGGCCACCCAGGACCACCACATCGATCCCGGCGCGCACTTCGCCGAGCACCCGGACTACGTCAGCACCTGGCCCGCGCACTGCGTGGTCGGCACCGAGGGCGTGGGCTTCCACCCGGCGCTGGACACGTCCAAGGTCGAGGCCGTGTTCGAGAAGGGGTCGTACAGCGGTGCCTACTCCGGCTTCGAGGGCTCGGCCGGCGGCGAGGGCCTGGCCGTCTGGCTGCGCGAGCGGGGCGTGACCGACGTCGACGTGGTCGGCATCGCGACCGACCACTGCGTGCGCGCCACCGCCCTCGATGCGGTGCGTGAGGGCTTTGTTACGACCGTGCTGCTACACCTGACGGCCGGCGTCCAGGCTGCCACGACCGCATCCGCCCTGGTAGAGCTGCGCGACGCCGGCGTGTCCCTGATCGGTGAACCGGTCGTTGCGGGGAGTTGACCGTCCGGCGGATGGCACGTGGCTGGACTTGCCGTGTAACAACCGACGTGTACCGTCATCCCGGCAAGCGGTTCCGCAAAACAACGTGAGGTGTTTTCACGTCACAACGTAAGGAGCACCTACACGGAGCGTGGCGAAAATGGCTAGACTTCGCTACGCTTGCGGGACCTCAAAGGGTCGTCCATGGTGGACGGCTCAGCACCAGGAGGGTCACGTGAAGTTGTCGATCGAGACTCGCCCTTCGGATCAGCGGGAGTCAGTGCTGACGCTGAGTGGCGAAATCGACTATGAGACCGCTCAGGAGCTCCGCACATCAGTGAGCTCAGTGCTCGACGGAAGCATCGACCTCCTCGTCATCGACCTCGCGGGGGTCACGTTCCTCGACTCCACCGGCATCGGCACCCTCGTCGTTGCCAAGCGCATCTGCCACAGCATGGGCGTTAAGCTCGACATTCGCCGGCCCAACCCGTTCATCGCGCGCCTCTTCGCCGTGGTGGGCGTGAGCGACATCCTCGGCGTGCCGATCCCGCCCGGCACCGTGTCCGGTCGACTGCCCGCCCCGCGCGAGCGCGGCGTGACGCAGCCCGCCTGACCGATCACCTTCGGTAGTTCTCTCCCCGGCTCCGGCCGAACCTCTTGACGACGACGTAATGGAGCGCCCCGCTCACACCCCGGCGGTGGCGCTCCATTACTCGCGTACCTACGCAGCGTTACCCAGGCCGTCGCCCCCGATCGAGTGACCTGCGCCCGAATTTACCGGAAATTTCATGACCTGTCGGTCGGCCGGTCCCCTCACCCGTTCGGGTACGAACGGAGTGGTCGCCCCGCCGCCTCCCACAGGGTCCCGCAGCGGGGCGGAAGACGCGCCACAACGAGCGCCGAGATCGCGGCTCGCCGGAACGACGGAAGGCTCGCCCACCAGGGCCACCGACGCCGCGACGCACTGCCCCGGCGCCCCACGGCACGACAGAAGGCGCGCCCACAGCCAGGGCCCACTGCCCACCGCGCTCCCCCCGGAACGACGGCAGGCGCCCCCACAGCGGCCACTGGCGCCGGGCCTACCTGCCGGCCGCGCTCCCCACGGAGGCGTGTCCCAGGGGAGGTTCAGGGCCTCACCCGAGTCGCCGGGCACGCTGGCCACGGTGCGGTCCTCGGGCGAGCGGCGCAACCGGCAAGGCTCGCCCCACAACGGCTGCCGGCGCCGAGGCTCAAGGACCGCCGATCCCCACGGAGCGATGTAGGACGGGCCACCGACGCCGGGATGCGCTCCCCACGGAGGAACGGCCACCGGGGCTCGCTGCCCGCCGGCCCCGCGGAGGGCGTGAAGGCGGCTCACAGGGCCGCTGGCGCGATGCGAACGCGTCCGGACGAAACGGGAACGCCCCCGGAGCCTTGCGGCTCCGAGGGCGTCCAGAGGCTGCCTTGTGGTTAGTCCTCGATCCGGTGGTCCTGGTACGAGGCGCCGCCGTCGGCCTCGTGGGTCAGGGGCCGGGCGCCGCCCGGGGGCGGGGCCTCCAGCGAGTGGCCGGGGGCGTGGGCCGGGAACTTGGCGTCGAAGGCCGGGCGCTCCGAGCGGATGCGCGGCATGCTGTCGAAGTTGCGCAGCGGGGGCGGGCACGAGGTGGCCCACTCCAGCGACATGCCGTGGCCCCACGGGTCGTTGACCTCGACCACGCGGCCGGTCTTGTACGACTTCCAGACGTTGTACAGGAAGGGCAGCGTCGACAGGCCGGTGATGAACGCGCCGATGGTCGAGATCATGTTCAGCGTGGTGAAGCCGTCCGTGGCCAGGTAGTCGGCATACCGGCGGGGCATGCCCTGGGTGCCGAGCCAGTGCTGGACCAGGAACGTGGTGTGGAAGCCGATCGTGGTGAGCCAGAAGTGGACCTTGCCGAGGCGCTCGTCGAGCATGCGGCCGGTCATCTTCGGGAACCAGAAGTACACGCCGGAGTAGACGGCGAACACGATCGTGCCGAAGAGCACGTAGTGGAAGTGGGCGACCACGAAGTACGTGTCGGAGACGTGGAAGTCGATCGGCGGGCTGGCCAGCAGTACGCCGGAGAGACCACCGAACAGGAAGGTCACCAGGAAGCCGACCGCGAACAGCATCGGCGTCTCGAAGGTGATCTGGCCGCGCCACATGGTGCCGATCCAGTTGAAGAACTTCATGCCGGTCGGAACGGCGATGACGAAGCTCAGGAACGAGAAGAACGGCATGAGGACCTGGCCGGTGGCGAACATGTGGTGCGCCCACACGCTCATCGACAGGGCGCCGATCGAGATCGTCGCGCCGACGAGGCCCTTGT
The DNA here is from genome assembly GCF_040682015.1 of Dactylosporangium sp. NPDC051485. Lineage (NCBI taxonomy): Bacteria > Bacillati > Actinomycetota > Actinomycetes > Micromonosporales > Micromonosporaceae > Dactylosporangium > Dactylosporangium sp. NPDC051485. The sequence continues at coordinate 76,355 of NZ_JBFAZW010000008.1, read as the reverse complement.
AGCCGAAGACCGGCTTGCGGCTGAAGACCGGGATGACCTCGGTGATGATGCCGAAGAACGGCAGCGCCACGATGTACACCTCGGGGTGGCCGAAGAACCAGAACAGGTGCTGCCAGAGCATCGCCCCGCCGGTCGCGGCGTCGTAGACGTGCGCGCCCAGGCGGCGGTCGGCCTCCAGCGCCAGCAGCGCGGCGGCCAGGATCGGGAAGACCATGATCACCAGGACGCTGGTCACCAGGATGTTCCAGGTGAACATCGGCATCCGGAACATCGTCATGCCGGGCGCGCGCAGGGTCAGCACGGTGGTGATCATGTTGACCGCGCCGAGGATGGTGCCGAGGCCGGAGAGGACCAGGCCGACGATCCAGAGGTCGGCGCCGACGCCGGGCGAGTTGGTGATGCTGTTGAGCGGGGCGTAGGCGAACCAGCCGAAGTCGGCCGCGCCGCCCGGGGTGAGGAAGCCGATCAGCGTGACCGACCCACCGAACGCGTAGAGCCAGTAGGCGAACGCGTTGAGGCGGGGGAACGACACGTCGGGCGCGCCGATCTGCAGCGGCGTGATGTAGTTCGCGAAGGCGAACACGACCGGCGTCGCGAAGAACAGCAGCATGATCGTGCCGTGCATGGTGAACAGCTGGTTGTACTGCTCAGGCGAGAGGAACTGCAGGCCCGGCCTGGCCAGCTCGGCCCGCATCAGCAGGGCCATGAACCCGCCGATCATGAAGAACACGAACGACGTGACGAGGTACATCAGGCCGATCTGCTTCGCGTCCGTAGTGCGCAGCAGCCGAGCGAACGCCGAGCCCTTGACCGGCTTGTGCACCGGCCAAGGCCTGGTGACGATCGGCTTCGGTGCGACGGTGGTCACGAAAGGCCTCCTGAGGCTGTTGAACCAGCTGGGCGAACCCAGCTCCGCGAGGCGCCGTGCGATCAACACGTCACCCCGCAGGCAGGATAGTCCGTCCACCCGACACGGAATCGCTGGGGTTCAGCTACCGCCCTTGGCCCCGAGGTCGAAGCTGATCGCGCCGGCCGCGATGGCCGACAGCACCAACAAGATGATCCCCCAGAAGATCAGTCGATCAGCCGAAGTCGGGCTTTTCACCGCCCCGAACAACCTGCTGCTCACGGGCACCGCGGCCGGCTGCGGTGCGGGCGCGTCCGACGCGTAGCCGGGGGTGTACTCGGACTCCGGCAACGGCGCCGCCGGCTTGAACGGGCGGGCCTCACCGAGGGCCTGCCAGAAGATGAGCGCGCCGCCGGCGAGGACCAGCAGGACCCCGAGCGCGGCGACGATGGCGGCGATCCAGTCACGCATGACTGCCTCCCAGTAGGGGGTTACGAGAGGGAGCTATCTGCTCCAGCAGGCTAGAGATCCGAGGTCGCCGCGTCGAGGCGGGCGCCGAAATTTGCCGGCCGAAGCCCGGTGGCGAAACCTTGCGCTGACACAACGGAAGCGGTACGTGACGCCGCGAGATGGAAATCGCTCCCAGGCGATCCGCCGGCCCCGGTGCCCGCCTGAGCGGATCTCACCCGCCCGACCTCGCGGTATCGGCCTGCACGGGGGCCCGCAACCGCTAGACATGGAAGGCGTGAAGGCCATCACGCTGACCGCGCACGACGCCGGCGCCCTGTCCCTGCAGGACGTCCCCGACCCGCGCCCCGCCGCCGACCAGCTCCTCGTGGAGGTGCGCGCGGCGGGGGTCGAGCGCAACGACCTGACCGTCGATCCTGTCCCCGGCCGCGACCTGGCCGGCGTGGTGGTCGGGCGCGGCGAGGGGGTGACCGGGTTCGTCGTCGGCGACGAGGTGTACGCGCACGCCGAAGGCGCGTACGCGGAACGGGTGGCGGTCGCCGAGGGCGCCGCCGCCCACAAGCCGGCCGGTCTCACGTTCGTCGAGGCCGCCGCGCTGCCCCAGCCCGCGATGACCGCGCTGCAGGCGCTGCGGGCGGCCGGCACCGGCGAGGGCGACGTCGTGCTGATCCACGGCGCGGCGGGCGGGGCCGGGCACTTCGCGGTGCAGATCGCCCGGGCACTGGGGGCCGAGCGGGTGCTGGGCACCGCGGACCCGGCCGATCACGACTTCCTGAGGGAGCTCGGCGCCGAGCCGATCGAGCGGGACGAGCCCGTCGACGTGGCCGTCGACATGATCGGCGGGGAGGCCACCGCGGCGGCGCTGCGGCAGGTGCGGGACCCCGCGCGGGCGGTGTCGGCGGTCAACCCGGCCATCGCGACGGCCGGCGGGCGGTACGTGGCGCCGGAGCCGTCCGCGGCCGACCTGCGCTGGCTGGCCGATCTGGCCGATCGCGGGCTGCTGCGGGTCTCGCTGCACCGGGAGCTGCCGCTGGCCGAGGCGGCCGACGCGCACCGCCTGCTCGACACGGGCAAAGTGCGCGGCAAGGTGGTGCTGACCCCGTAAGCACGGGAGGCCCGGGGGCAAGAGCGAAGGGCCGTAACACAGTCGAGGCCGGGAACACCCCCGGCAGGTGGTGCCCCGACCTCGACCGCATCAGCGCCGCCCTCAGCTGACCACCCCAGCTCGGCGACGTCATGAGTGACGTTGGCGTGACCGTGCGCCGGTGGACCATCCAGGGAGGCTTCCGGCTTTCCGGCGCCGGTCACACGTAGAGCATGAGCCGCGGACCTGGGCACAGGCCAAGACGGCGCTGTGAAGTTCCTGAGTACCCGATCTTCAGGCGACCCGCAGGGTCTGGCCGAGGACCTCGACGACGTCGCCCCGGTGCAACTGGCGGCCGCGGCGGGTGTCGACCTCGCCGTTGACGGTGACCTCGCCCTCGCCGATGAGCTCCTTGCTCTCGCCGCCGGACTCCAGCACGTCGGCGAGCTTCAGGAACTGGCCGAGGCGGATCATGTCGCCCCTGATCTCGACGTCTCTCATCGGGGCCTCCAACGGTGTCGGGGACGGGTCGGACGGAGCCTAACCAACCGCTACTCCCCGACTGCTACCGAAAAGGCGTTGCCGATGATCCGCGCGGCTGGCTAGGTTGGGCGTACACGGGAAAGGAGGTGGTCCAAAGTTGTGTAGCAATGGGACTCGTGAGGTGGCTGTCCGCTAGTCGCCGTCCTCTGGACTCGCACTTCGTGCGGTTCGCCCGGATGGCGGCCGGCGAATACGAGACAGTTACCCAGCCCCCGAGGCTTTCCGGTTGAGTCCGACCGGCCACGCGCAATCTGCGCGGGAACCTCGGGGGCTGCCCTCTTTCCAGGATTGCCCTAACCTGTGGCCGTGATCACGATCTCGCCGCAACGGCTGCGCGCCCACGTCGAGGCGCTGACCGCGCGCGGGCCGCGGTACGAGGACACCGCCGGGGTGCCGGCTTCCCTGACGTACATCAGCGACCAGCTCGGCGGCCTGGGCCTCGCGGTCCGCGTCGAGCGCTACGGCAGCGAGCTGCACCAGGTCAACCTCGTCGCCGAGATCCAGGGCGGCACCTCCGACGACGCCGTCGAGCTGTGCGCGCACTGGGACACGGTCGCGACCAGCCCCGGCGCCGACGACAACGCGAGTGGCGTGGCCGGTGTGCTGGAGGCCGCCCGGGCGCTGCGCGACGCCGACCTGCCGGCCCGCACGATCCGGTTCTGCCTCTTCGGCGGCGAGGAGGAGGACTTCGACGGCAGCACCGCGCACATGGCCCGCATCACGCCCGACACCGAGTCGATCATCTTCGAGATGATCGGGTACACCGCGCCGGAGCAGCGCTTCCCCGAGGAGCTGGCCGGCTTCATCGAGCCGCCGGCGCGCGGCGACTTCATCGCGCTGGTCGCCGACCAGGCCTCGCAGGGGCTGCTGGAGGCGTTCGCCAGGCGCGTCGAGGTGCCGGCCCTGCCGCTGGTGCTGCCGGAGTTCGCCCGGGAGGTGGCGATGCGCAGCGACCACGTGCCGTACTGGACCACCGGCCGGCGCTCGCTGCTGGTCACCGACACCGCCGACTACCGCAACCCGAACTACCACCGGTCGGGCGACACCGCCGACACGCTCGACTACGCCTTCGCGGCCGCCGTCGTCAACGCCTCCGTGCGGACGATCACCGACCTGGCGCAGTGACGCATTTCACGCACATGGCTCCCGGCCCGCGCTCATGATCGTTGCCTCCGAAGGGCGCGGCCGGCGTGGCACCATGCTGGGGTGTCCATCCGACTGCTGATCGCCGACGATCAGGCGCTCGTGCGCGGTGCGCTCGCCGCGCTGCTCGACCTCGAGCCCGACCTCACCGTCGTGGCCGAGGTCGGCCGCGGGGACGCGGTGGTCGCGGCCGCCCGGGAGCATCGTCCCGACGTGGCGCTGCTCGACGTCGAGATGCCGGGCCTGGACGGCATCTCGGCCGCCGCCGAGCTGCGCCGGGCCCTGCCCTCGTGCAGGGTGCTCATGGTGACGACGTTCGGCCGGCCCGGGTACCTGCGCCGGGCGATGGCCGCGGGGGCCTCGGGCTTCGTGGTCAAGGACACCCCGGCCCGCCAGCTGGCCGACGCCGTGCGCCGGATCGCCGCCGGCCTGCGGGTGGTGGACCCGACCCTGGCCGCGGAGACCCTGGCCAGCGGCGACAGCCCGCTCACACCGCGGGAGGCCGACGTGCTGCGGGCCGCGCGGGAGGGCGGCACGGTGGCCGACGTGGCCGGCCAGCTCGGCCTGTCCGAGGGCACCGTGCGCAACCACCTGTCGGCGGCGATCGGCAAGACCGGCGCCCGCACCCGGGCGGAGGCCGTCCGCTTAGCCGACGAAAACGGTTGGCTCTGAGGCGTTGTGCCCTCGCGGCCTTGAGATTCATGACCTTCTTGACAAGCGTGTGACGATTGTGGATGGCTGTCGCCCAAGGGCTGAACGATCGGGCCCCAGGACGTAGAGTCGCGGCATGACCGCACTACTCGCCAGCGGCCGCGACGCGGACGTCTATGCGCTCGATGAGCGGCGAGTCCTGCGGCGCTATCGGCGCGGCGGCGACGTGACCGCCGAGGCAGCAATGATGCGGTATGTCTCCGATCACGGCTACCCGGTCCCGCGCGTGTACGAGGCCGACGGCGCCGACCTGGTCATGGAGCGCCTCGAGGGCCCGACCATGCTGCAGGCACTCGGCGACGCCACGCTCGACCTGCGCGCCGGCGCCACCGTCCTGGCCGACCTGCTGGAGCGGCTGCACAAGGTCCGGGTCCGCGCGGCCACCGACCCCGGCACCCGCATCCTGCACCTGGACCTGCACCCCGAGAACGTGGTCATGACCGAGGGCGGGCCCGTGGTCATCGACTGGCGCAACAGCACCGAAGGCCCGCCCGAGCTCGACGTGGCGATGACCGCGCTGATCATCGCGGCCGTCGCCGTCCTTCCCGGCCCCTTCGCCAACCGGGCCGAGCCGTTCCTCGCCACGCTGCTGAGCTGCACGCGGGACAACCCGCTGTCCCAGCTGGAGGCGGCCGCCCACCGCCGCCTGGCCGACCCGAACGTCACCGCCGAGGAGAAGGCGCATCTCCAGGAGGCCAAGCTCCTGGTCACCACCTCGGTCCGCGCCCACTTCTGAGGCCGAATAACCCGCATGGGGCGGCGTTGCAGGGGCGCGACCGGCGCCACGCTGTTGCTCATGGAAGAACTCTTCGTCCGTCAGGTGGACATCGGCGTGGCCGACATGGACATCTCCGTCGACGACCAGCTCACCACCACGCGCGTCGTCGTGGAGCGCGCGACCACCACCGACCGGCACGGCGGGCCGGACCGCGAGCTCCTGCTCGTCTACGGCGCCGAGGAGACCCGGGCCGTCGCCGAGGCCCTGTACCGCGCCGCGGACCTCGCCACCGGCTGACTTCTGCCCCTTTGCCCGTTTTCACCAGCCCGTTCCCAAGAAGACGAAGAATTTCAGACATTTCTCCCGACGAGGTATAAATCCGATAAGTCGCGGCGCGGAGCGCCCGACTTATCGGGCCTTGTTGAGCGCTCAACTAAAGCGGTAGCCTGGTGGACATGAGCGCATTGCCCCTTCTCGAGCAGCACCTCTCTGTCGCGGTGCCCGCCAGCCGCGACCAGCGGGCCTGGACGCCCGAGGATGGGCCGCTGCCCAGCCTGTACCTCAGCCACGGCGCCCCGCCCCTGCTGGAGGACGCCGCCTGGATGCGCCAGCTGCTGGACTGGGCGCTGGACCTGCCCAAGCCGAAGGCCATCCTCATCGTGAGCGCGCACTGGGAGTCGGCGCCCCTCAGCGTGTCGGCCACGGCGGCGGGGACGCCCCTGGTGTACGACTTCGGCGGCTTCAAGCCGGTGTTCTACACGCTGCAGTACGAGACGCCGGACGCCACCGCGCTCGCGCAGCGGGTCGCCGCGGCGATGCCCGACTCGGAGCCGCTGCACGAGCACAGCAGCCGCGGCCTGGACCACGGCGCGTGGGTGCCGCTGATGGTGATGTACCCGCTCGGGGACGTCCCCGTGCTGCAGCTGAGCCTGCCGACCCACGACCCGGACCGCCTGCTGGAGCTCGGCCGCCGGCTGCGCCCGCTGCGCGAGGAGGGCGTGCTCGTCATCGGCTCCGGCTTCATGACCCACGGCCTGCCGTTCCTGACCCGGGCGCACTGGAGCGGCGCGGGGAACCCGCCCGGCTGGTCGGAGGACTTCGACGCGTGGGCGGCCGACGCGCTGGCCCGCGGCGACGTCGACACGCTGAGCCGCTTCGCCAGCCAGGCCCCCGGCATGCCGTTCGCCCACCCGACGGTCGAGCACTACACGCCGCTGTTCGTCACCCTGGGCGCCGCCGACCGGCCCGACGCCCCGGTGCGGTCGGTCATCGAGGGGTACTTCATGGGCCTGTCCAAGCGCTCACTGCAGACGGTGTAGCACCTTCTCACGGGTGCGGGCCGGCAGCGCCTCGCCGGCCTCCAGCAGCCGGGGCAGCAGGTCGGGCTCGGTGGTGAGCGCGCGAAACGCCAGGCCGACGGTGACGGTGTGCTCCGGGACGTACGCCTGGCGGATCCCGTCGCCGGCGCGCACCTCGCCCGGCTCGATCACGCGCAGGTAGGCCCCGGGCTCGGCCCGCTCGGTGAACCGCTTGATCCAGCCGCGCTCCCCCAGCCAGCCGGCGAACGTCCGGCACGGGATCCGGGGCGCGCAGACCTCGAGCACGGTCCGCTCGCCGATCAGCCAGCGCTCGCCGATCCGGGCGCCGGTGACGTCGAGCCCGGACGTGGTCAGGTTCTCGCCGAAGACGCCGCCGGGCAGCTCCCGGCCGAGCTCGCCGGCCCACCTGTCGAGATCCTCGCGGGCGTAGGCGTAGACGGCCTGGTCGGGGCCGCCGTGATGGCGGGTGTCGCAGATCCGGTCCCCGGCCACGCCGGTCGGCTCGGTCCCCCGCGGGCCGGGCACGGCGATCGCCACGGGGCCCTCGACCGGGCGCTTGTCGATGCCGGTGTACGGCACGTCGGAGTGCTCGGTCAGGGTGGGCGTGCCGACATTGACCGAGAGCAGATGGGCCACGCCTGCAGACTCTAAGGCCTGTTTCATAGCTGAGGCGGGGCTGCGGCGGGCCCAGATTCCGCCTGGCGGCGTCCCGCGGAAGCCCGGCTACAACACCGGTAGCCTGGCTCCCGCGGGCCACCACCAGACGAAATCTGGACTCCGCCTCGCTCCCACCCCAGCTATGAAACAGGCCTTAGTTGTTACGCGTTGACCAGTGCCAGGTCCTCGCCCGCGCGGATGCCCGGCCCGCCGACGGTGCTGAGCGTGCCGCCCGGCCCGGCGTGCACGACCCGGGCCCCGGCGAGGTACCGCACGCCGAGGTTCTCCGCGAAGTTGCGCCCATTTGGCAGCCCGCCGGCCGCCATGATCGTGCCGATGTCGACCCCCCACACCCGGTGCCCCTCGTGGCCGTCCCGGAAGACGACCGCGACGTCGCCGCTGAGGTACGCGTCGTACACCACCCGCACGCCGAGGTCCATGCGCAGCGCGAGCAGCTCGTCGCCGGGGGCCGCCCCCGCCAGCGCCACGGTGGACGACTCGACGGTGTCGGCGCCCCACCGGTGCTCATAGGTGAGCCGCTGGCCGTCGGGGGCCTCGATGTCATACCGCAACGCCTCCGCCGCCACCATCCCGCCGATCGGCGACCAGAGATGCGCGGCCGTGGCGGTCATCGTGGCGCCCTCGCCGATCGGCTGCGCCACCGGCTCCGACCCGACCCCGGTCACCGACGCGCTGGCCACGCGGATCGTGGTGGTCACGGGCGCCCAGCCGTGCGTGCCGTGCAGCAGCCCGTCGAGCTGGACCCGGTCGGGCGCCCGGCCGAGGCAGGTGGCGACGGCCTCGGCGAGCGCATCGCCGCCGAGCCCGAAGAGCTCCGCCTCCTCCGGGCTCGTCGCGTGCCGGTCCACGCCGGTGGCGTTGACGCTGGACGACGCGTAACACAGCCCCGCAACGACCGACAGCTCGATGCCCATGACCGCCCCCGATGACGAAGAGTTACGTCCACGTTACAGGTGGTCGAACCGACTTGACCTTGAAACGGCGGCAGCCGGAGTGGGGGTTGTTCAGGTCCGAACGGTGCGGGTCGGAAGGACCAGCGCGAAGGCCCGCGGAAAGCCCAGCGGCCCCAGCCGCCGGTGCATCACGTCGGGGACCGGCACACTCGCGACCGAGCCCCGCGCCGGGTTGAAGCACCGCAGCACCCCGTCCGAGTGCCCCACGATGAGGACCCAGTGCCGCGGGATGCCCGCCCCGATGAGCATCGCCACCGGCCAGTCGCACTCCACCGCGGCCAGCGCCGCGCGCAGGTCGCCCCGGAAGAGGTGCCAGCCGTACCGAACGCCAAGCGCCGCCGTGTGCGCGGAGATCGCCGCGGCCACGCCCCACGGCGTCGTGCCCAGCTTGCGCGGCCAGAGGCGGTTGGCCGCGGCATGGATCCGGTGCTGCTCGGCGGAAGGGTCGCGCACGGTCGCGCCGTACGCCGGGTCCAGCGCCGCGGAGGCCACCAGCGCCACCGTGGGGCCGCAGGTGAAGCCGTCGGTCTGGCGGACGAAGTCGTACTCAACCACGCCGCAGCAGACGGCCCACCGCGGCCATCATCTCCGTCGCCATCTCCTCGCCCTTGCCCTCTTCGGCGCCGTGGTGCATGCAGTGGCGGGCGTGGTCGTCGAGCAGCCCCAGCGCGACCTTGTCCAGCGCCGCCTGGATCGCGCTGATCTGGGTCAGCACGTCGATGCAGTACCGGTCGTCCTCGACCATCTTCTCCACGCCGCGGACCTGGCCCTCGATGCGGCGCAGGCGGCTCTGCAGCTGGTCCTTGGTCGCGGTGTACCCGCGCGGCGTCGGGCTCGTCATACCGGTAAGCATACCGGTCGAGCTAGTAACCCCCTGGGGGTATAAAAACCCTCAAGAGCGGTCCGGCGGCTGCCGATAGCCCTCCCGTGGGAGAGTGGCTGACCGGGCGCCTCTGGCTCGTCTGGTTGTTGGTGGGCGGCTTCGCGGCCGCCGCGTACCCGCTGTTGCCCCAGAACTCCCACCTCGCCAACCTTGCGTACGAGGCGGTCGGGCTCGGGGCCGTGATCATGGTGCTCCTCGGCGTGCGGCGCAACCGGCCGGCGCGGAGGGCGATCTGGTACTGGTTCGCCGCCGGCCTCGGCATCTGGTCGCTCGGCGACGTCACGTACGGCGTCTACGCCCACCGGACCGGCACCGCGCCCATCCCCTCCCTGGCCGACGTCTTCTACCTGGGCGCGTACCTGCCGCTGGCGGTCGGCATGTGGCTGCTGCTGCGCGCGCAGGGGCGGGACCGGGCCGGGGTGATCGACGCGTGCATCACCGCCTCCGGCGGCGGGCTGCTGCTCTGGGTCTTCGCGATGCGTCCGATCGCCGACGCCGGGAACGTGTCGTTCATCCACCGCACGTTCTCGCTGGCGTACCCGTTCGCCGACGTCGTGCTGCTGGTGCTGCTGGCCCGGCTGCTGACCGGGCGGGCGGCCCGCACGACGAGCTACTGGCTGTTCGTGGCCGGCCTGGTGCTGATGTTCGCCACCGACGTGAGCTACTCGGTGCTGTCCACCTACGCCGAGGTACCGCCGGGAATCCTGGAGATCGGATGGCTGTCGTCCTATGTCGCGCTCGGCGGGGCGGCGCTGCACCGGTCCATGGGCGCGCTGAGCGAGCCGGTCGACGCGCTGGAGACCACATTGTCGGTGGCGCGTCTGGCGGTACTGGCGATCAGCTCCCTGATCGCCCCGGTGCTGCTGCTGGGTCAGGGCCTGGCCGGGGTGCACCACATGGACTGGCTCGCCATCGGCGTGGTCGCCGTGGCCCTGTTCCTGCTGGTCGTGGTGCGCATGGCGGGGCTGGTGCGCAAGGTGCAGTCGCAGTCCGAGCAGCTCGCCGAGCTGGCCATGCGCGACGACCTCACCGGCCTGCCCAACCGGCGGCTGCTGGAGGAGCTCATCCGCGACGAGCTGGACTGCGGCGGCCACCCGCAGGTCGCCTTCATCGACCTTGATGACTTCAAGCGGATCAACGACGGGCTCGGGCACGCCGTCGGCGACCAGCTGCTGGCCGCGGTCGGCCGGCGGCTCACCGGCGTGCTGCGCCCCGGCGACGTGGCGGCCCGGCTGGGCGGGGACGAGTTCGCCGTACTGATGCCGGACACGAGCCGGACCGCGGCCGACGCGCTGGTGTCCGAGCTGGCCGCCGCCCTCGAGCAGCCGGTCTACGCCGGCGAGCACCACCTGCTGGTCCAGGCCGGCATCGGGGTGGCCGACGCGGCCGGCACGCGGGACCCGTTCGAGCTGCTGCGCCGGGCCGACGTGGCCATGTACGCCGCCAAGGAGAGCCAGTCGCGCCAGGAGCGCTTCCGGGCCGAGTTCGACCAGCGCGCCTCCGAGCACGCCCGGCTCGGCGCGCAGCTGCGCGAGGCGCTGGACCAGGGGCAGTTCCAGCTGGTATACCAGCCGATCGTGGCCCTGCCGCGCGGCGAGATCGCCGGGGTCGAGGCGCTGATCCGCTGGCACCACCCGGAGCTGGGCTTCATGAGCCCGGCCGACTTCATCCCGGTCGCCGAGCGCAACGGGCAGATCGTCGAGCTCGGCGCCTGGATCCTGTTGGAGGCGTGCTCACAGGCGGCCACCTGGATGGCCACCCTCGGTAACGCCGCGCCCGGCAAGGTCAGCGTGAACGTCTCGGCCCGGCAGCTGGCCGAGCCCGACTTCGCGGAGGTGGTCGCGGCGGTACTGGCGGCCACGGGACTGCCCGCGGACCGCCTCGCCATCGAGGTCACCGAGACGGCCGTCTTCGGCGGCGGCCGGGCGATCGAGGCCCTCGACGCCGTGCACCGGCTGGGCGTGCGCATCGCGCTGGACGACTTCGGCACCGGCCACTCGTCGCTGGGCCTGCTGCAGACGTGCCCGGTCGACATCCTGAAGGTCGACAAGTCCTTCGTCGACAACGTCACGATGGCGGGGCGGCACGCGGTGATCGCGACCGCGCTGATCAACGTCAGCGACGGACTCAACCTGGACGCGATCGCGGAGGGGGTGGAGACCGCCGAGCAGGCCCGGGAGCTCTACCGCCTGGGGTACCGCTACGCGCAGGGCTACCACTTCGGCCGCCCGGTGCCCAGCCCTCAGTTCGTGCTCGAGTCCGCGGCGGCCTGAACGCTCGCGGACGACGGCAGCACGACGCAGGTGCGGCAGCGGGCCTCGTACGTGTACGTCCCGTCGTCCGGCAGGGCGGTCGACGGCGCCAGCTCCCTGACCATCGGCTCGCCGTGCTCCAGCACCTGGGTGTACACGGCGGAGAAGGAACGGCACCGGTCGCACACCGCGCGGCGGTAGGTCACGCTCGCCGGCCCCAGCTCCAGCAGCGCCCGCACCGGCGCGAACAGCTCCCCGCGGTGATCGAGGTCGATGCCGGCGGCCACCACCCGGGTGCCGCGCTCCAGCAGCCGCCGCACGACGACCATGTCGCTCAGCGCGAACATGTGCACCTCGTCGATCCCGACGACGTCGAGCTCCTCGTCCAGCGCCGTCGCCAGCGAGGTGGCCTTGACGGTGGCCAGCGCCGCCCCGCTGCGCGAGACCACCCCGGCGTCGCGCACGTGCCGCGCGCTCTGGAACACGCGGTGCCGCGCGTTCGTGTACTGCAACGGCGATAACAGGCTCACGAGCTCGAGCGACTTGCCGCTCTTCATCGGCCCGAGGATGACGGTCAGATCCACGGCGAGAAAAGATACCGCCGATCGTCCGGGTTGCGGCCTTCGGCGGGACCGGGCATGTTTGAGTGGTGATCCTGGGGCGTGGAGTGAGGCGGCTGGCGCTGGCCATCTGTGCCCTGATCCTCGGCGCCGGCTTCACCACCACCGCCCCGCCATCCACAGTGGACCTTCGCCCGCCGGTCGCCATATCCCTGGCCACTTCCGCGCCCGCGGCCACTGTCGAGGAGCGACCCGCGGCCGCGGAAATCCCCACCGCCGTCGTCGCCCACCCGACCCCCGCCCCGCTCACCGGCCGTGACGTAGGCGCCACTCCGGGTCGCGCCCCACCAGCACCCCTGGTGTGAGACGAATCCCACCCTGACCGGTCTCGTCCCCCCGAGGTGCCCCTCCCATGCAGAACTTCTCCACCGGCGTGCAACAAGCCCTGGCGATCTGGCTGGCCCTGCTGGCGGCCGTCATCGTCACGTTCCTGATCCTGACCGTGTTCTCCCGCCGCGGCTCGGGCGGCCCGTCCTGGTGGAGCCGCCTGCGCAAGGCCGTGCGCGACCCCGAGGCCATCCGCGAGCGGCAGGCCAAGATAGAGCGCACCGCCAAGGAGATCGAGGAGCTGCAGCGGTACAGCGCGGAGCTCGCCGTCGCCGCCGAGCGCGCGATGGTCATGGCCGAGCGCCGGCGCGGCGAGTGGGAGGCCGCCCAGCACACGCAGGAGGCGGCGTGGCGCGCGTACGAGGAGACCGAGCAGGCCGTTCACCGCCTGCGCCGGGCCAACGCCTTCCCGCTGGCCGAGGACGACCCGGACATCCGCCGCCGCCACCTGGTCCGGCTCGCCAACGCCGCACACGACCGCGGCGAGATCTCGGCCGCCAACCTGGCCGACGCCCTGATGCACCGCAACGGCTGGGACCCGGCGGCGCACCCCTTCGCCCAGGAGCTGCACCTGCGCCGGGTGGTCCGCGACCGCAAGTTCCAGGCCTACCAGGAGGCGTCGGAGATCGAGCGCCAGACGGCCAACGCCGCCGACATGGCCGCCGCGGCCAAGCGCAGCCTGGACGACGAGTCCTTCGAGGCCGAGCTCCGCCTGCGCAAGGCGACGGCCGTCCCGGCGGAGCACACGTCCCCGGCCTTCCACGCGGCCCCGGTCCGCTCCTGACCCACCGCATCACGCTTGTACCGGGCCCGCCCGCCTCGGCCGACACGCAAACCAGCCAACCCGTCATCTGGTGGTTGCTGTCGCCGATCTCGCAGCGGCGGATGCTGTGCCTGCTCCTGGCCGCCGCCGTGCTGGGTGGCTGCGGGCGCGGCGACGCCGAGCCGCCCGCAGCCACCCCCTGCTACGACTCCGACGAGCCGCTCTGACGCCCGCCGCCGGCGGCGAGCCCGGGGCGGATGACCGGCTCGCCCGCCGGCACCCGCTCGCGTAGCGCGTCGAAGTCGACGCCGTCTCCCGAGATGACCTCGTCGACCAGCAGGTCAGACAGTGGACGGCCGGCGGTGGCGTCCTCGACGTCGAGGTCGACGTACGCCGGCGCGACCAACCGCCCGGAGTGCGTGCCGGCGACAAGATCCGGCTCGAACTCGGCGTCGAGCGCGGTCACCACGGTGCGCAGGTCGCCGTGCAGCATGACGAGCTTGTCGGTCATCTCGCCGGCGAAGAGGCCCACCTCAACGTCGCCGAGGACGATGAGCTTCGTATCGCACCCGAAGAAGACGTCACGGGCCTTCAGCCTGCCGAGCACGACCAGCGCGGCCGCCCCATCGTCCTCGTCGTAGAGGTTGCCCTCGATCGTCAGGTCGCCGTCGACGATGTACCCCGTGGCGGCCTCGGGCGTGTCGGCATTCCACGGGTGCGCGTCCTCGTGGAAGTTCAGCGGGAACGGGCCGTCGACCCTCGCCGGGCCGGGGTGGAGGATGTACTCCTCCTGGTAGAGGTTGCGGTAGGTCTCTTCCGGCAGCCCCCGCCGCCGGAAGATCTCGACGGCCTCGTCCCACTTCACATATCGAGCTTGCAAGCCACTTCCTCGAGGTGATCGAACGACTCCTGCATGCCGTTCTCCATGCCCGACTCCATGACGGCGTCGCGGTCGGCCTGGTTACCGTACTCGCACAGCATGCGGAAGTGGGTGCGCCCGTCCTGCTCGTTCAGCGTGACCGTGATCAGGCTCGGGTGGTCGTCCGGGTCCGGGAGCCCCTCGAAGATCTCGGTGTTGACCAGCCGGTCCGGGGCGGCGATCTCGCGGTACTCGCCCCGGAAGGCCACCTCGGAGCCGCCGGCGCCGATCATGACGTACCGCCATCCGCCCCCGACCCGAAGGTCGATCTCGGCGCTGACGACCTCTCCCCGGTCACCGGCCCACCACCGCTTGACCAGATCCGGGGTGTTGTAGGCCCGCCAGACCAGCGCCTTGGGCGCGTTGAACTCCCGGGTCACGAGGATCTGGTTGTCCTCGGGAAGCGTGACCTTCGCGGTCCCCTTAGTCGTCGACGTCATTGCCGTTCTCCCCCTCCGTTGATTCGTCAAGCATCAATTCGTCCAGCACCTCGTCCATGAGGTCGAAGCGCTCGTTCCACAGCCGCTCGTAGCCGGCCACCCAGTCGTGGATGCCCTTCAGCGGGGCCGGATTCAGCCGGTACACCCGCTGGCGGCCGTTGTCGCGTGCCCGCACGAGGTCCACCTCGCGCAGCACGCGCAGGTGCTTGGAGACCTGCGGCTGCGCGAGGCCGAGCACCCGCACGAGGTCGCCCACCGGCCGCTCGCCCCGGGCCAGGAGATCGAGGATCTCCCGCCGCCAGGGCTCGGCCACCGCGTTGAACGCATCCGAGGTCGTTGCCGCCCGTGCCATGCCTCAATCGTATGCCGATAACGGAATGCGTCAAGCCACACGCCGGAAAAGCACCCGCCGGGACCGGCTGGCGTCACGATCGGTGCGGCAGGAGTACCTCTCTGTGCTGCCAGGCGCCGGCAAGGATGGCCGCCCCGGCCGCCTGCATGGGCTCGCCCTCGACGAACCGGTGCACCTCCGCCTCGGTGAACGGCCGCCCGGCCAGCACCCGCCCCTCGTCGTTGTCTGCGACGACCCGACCGAAGAGCCCGTCGAAGACCGCCGCGTCGAACACCACGACGGCGAGCAGGTCGGTGGCGAAGGTCAGCGGGTCGACCCCGATGCCGAGGCACCAGGCCCGCGCGCCCCCGCTGTCCAGCGCGGCCACGAAGTCCCGCGCGAACGGCCACGCGTCGTAGTCGATGCCGTGCGTGGCGTTGTCGTACTCCTCGTCCCGGCCGCCGAGCTCCTCGGCGTACTCGCGGGCCAGGAATCGCACCAGCGAGAAGTCGGCCGCGCGGTTCCACGCCCCGTCCCCGGAGGCCTGGAACACGCCGGACGGCACGACCTGATAGAGCCCGCCCGCGTGCCCGACCTTGGCCGGGTCCCGCCAGTGCAGGAAGAACTCGGCCGAGTCAGGTTCCGGGTCGTACCGCACGGTGAGCGCGCTGACCGCCAGATTCATCCCGCGCCGTTGCGGGTCGCACGGGTCCCCGACCGCCCGGCGGATCCCGCCCCCGTCCCGCCCGAGCCGCTCGGCCGCGAACGCGTGGCCGCTCGCCTCGCCGGCGTCGAGGCTGTCGAAGTACGACCCGTCGGAGAACGTGAGCAGGCCGGCGCCCTTGTCGACGTCGACCAGCCGGTACGTCGAGCGGTTCTGGAACACCCGCGGCGCCGCCAGCCGCCCGAACGCGTCGCTGTAGTGCTCGTCGCCCTCGGGAAGCACCGCCCCGAGCTCCCGGCTCGTCGGCACGCTTCGCCGCTCGTCAATGAGCCGCAGTTGTACGTCCCCCAGCGGCACGGGCCGATCGGGCACCCATTCGGCCCGCGCGACCAGCGGCGTGCCGAACACCTTGAGATGCCCGTCGAACTCGCCGGCCGCCTCCACCCCGAGCCGGAACCGATGCTCCTGCAGATACGCCCGCACCTCGAGCCATTCCCGCTCCGATTCGTCCACGCCCACATCATGTCGGAGCGGGGCCGTCTGCGCCTTGCCCCACCGTGTGCGGCCCGGCGTCAGCCGGCGGGCGGCGCCTCGAGGCCCTGCAGGACCATCGCGCCGAACTGGCGGGCCACCTCGTCCACGCTCAGCGGGCCACTGAGGTTGAGCCACTGGTACGCCCACGCGCACATGCCGACCAGGCCGAGCATCGCGATCCGGGCGTCGACGTCCGGCCGGAACGCCCCGCGGGCGATGCCGTCGGCGACCATTGCGGCGAAGGCGGCCTCGACCAGGTCGCGCTTGCGGGTCACCTCGGCGAAGAGCTCGCCGGTCAGGTACCGCCGCTCCTGGTAGAAGATGGTCACGTGCGCCCGGTACTCGGCCACGCTGGTCAGGCTGAACCGGATGAGCTCGGCCACACGGGCCTTCGGGTCGTCGTTGCCGGACTCGATGCGCCGGATGGCGGCGAGCTGGGCCTCCAGGTACTCGTCCTGGATGTGGCGCAGCAGGTCGTCCTTGCTCTCGAAGTGGTGGTAGAAGGCCCCCTTGGTGAGCCGGGCCCGCTCGGCGATCTCCTGCACCGAGGTGCGGTCGAAGCCCCGGCGCTCGATCAGCTCCAGCGCGCTGGCGATCAGCGAGTTGCGGGTGTTCTCGGGGTCGTACCCGTCGGCCCAGCGCTGCCGGCGCCGACTCGACTCCGGCTGCGCGGACGTCGTACGGGCCATCGAGTGCCCCTCTCTCGCCGGTCGACTCGCCTCATCGACGATAGTCATAGCGTGCCAGCCCCGTTTCACCGCCGCGGCGGCGGGTAGTAGCGCCGAATCTCGGCCAGCGGCGGGTAAGGGCGGGGGGCGTACCGGCGTGAGGAAACGGCTTCTGGCGATCGGCGCGTGCGCGGCCGTCGCGGCGCTGCACGCCGGCCCCGCGGTGACGGCGCTGCCCCAGGTGCGCCGGCACCTGCGGGCACTCAGCGGCGTCGGCCGCCCGGGCAGCGTCGCGCTCACTCTGGACGACGGCCCGGATCCCCGGTCCACGCCGGCCTTCCTCGGCTCGCTGGCGAAGCTTCGCATCCCCGCGACGTTCTTCGTGCTCGGCTCCCTGGCGTCGAAGGCGCCCGGCCTGCTGCGCCGAATCCACGAGGATGGGCACGAGATCGGCGTGCACGGCTGGACCCACCGCGATCACCTGCGGATGACGCCGGGCCGGGTCTACGACGATCTCGCGCGCACGGCCGATCTGATCCTGCGTACGTGCGGGGTGCCGCCGGTCTGGTTCCGCCCGCCGTACGGCATCCTCTGCGCCGCGAGCCTCTCCGCGGGCGCCCGGCTCGGCCTGCGTCCGGTGCTCTGGAGCGCCTGGGGCCGCGACTGGGAGGCCGGCGCCACCACCGAGACGGTGCTGTCCCACCTGCGCACCGGCGGCATCCGCGGCGGCGCCACCCTGCTGCTGCACGACAGCGACCACGCGGCGACCCCCGGCTCCTGGCGCTGCGCCCTCGGCGCGCTGCCGGCGGTCGCCGGCGAGTGCGAGCGGCAGGGGCTACGTCTGGCCCGGATGAGCCACCACCTCCCGTAGCGGCCGGGGTAGTCCGGGCGGCGCCGGGGTTACGGGCGCGGATTGCGGGTAGCGCGCCGCAATGCGCGGCATGGACCTCTTCGCGGCGTCGCACGCCACCGTGGGCACCGGGGTGGGCGCCTGACATGAGCTATGTGACAACGGAGCCGGCGGCACCGCCCAGTGTGAGCGGGCCGCTGCGAGCGCGTGCCGCCGCCGAGAACTTCCCGGTGGCGCTTCGCATCCTTCCCGGGATCACCCGCCGGCACCTGTATGCGCTGTACCGTTACGCCCGCTTCGTCGACGACCTGGGCGACGAGCCGGTTCGGGGCATGACCGCGGCCGAGCGTACGGCGGCGCTGGACGCGTTCGAGACGGACGTTCGCCGGCTCTACGACGGCCAGCGGGTGGCGCACCCGGTGCTGAGCGGGCTCGCCCCGACGGTGCTCGCGTGCGGGCTGCCCGCCGGGCCGCTGCTGCGCCTGATCGAGGCGAACCGCGTCGACCAGACCGTCACGCGATACGCCACCTTCGACGAGCTGGTGGGGTACTGCTCGCTGTCGGCCGATCCCGTCGGCGAGCTCGTCCTGCACGTGTTCGGACAGGCCGACCCGCTCCGGGTCGGCCTGTCCGATCGCATCTGCACCGCGCTGCAGGTCGTCGAGCATCTCCAGGACATCGCCGAGGACTACCGGCGCGGCCGGGTCTACCTGCCCGAGGCCGACCTCGACCGGTTCGGTGTGCGCGAGGCCGACCTGGCCGCGGCGACGGCGAGCCACGCGCTGCGCGGCCTCGTGCGGTTCGAGGCGGGGCGCGCGAAGGCGTTGCTGGACGCCGGGTCACCGCTGCTCGCGACCCTGCACGGCTGGGCGCGGGTCGCCGTCGCCGGGTACCTCGCCGGCGGGTACGCGACGCTGCAGGCGCTGCGGCGCAGCGGATACGACCCGCTGCCCGGGCCGCCCCGCCCCCGACGGCGGGACATCGCGGTGTCCTGGCTGGTCGCGATGGTCAGGAGCATCGGGTGAACCGGGCCGCGGCCGTCGATGCGGCGTACCGGCGGTGCGAGAGGATCACCCGGCGGGAGGCGCGCAACTTCTCCTACGGCATCCGCCTGCTGCCGAAGCAGCAGCGCCGCGCCCTGTCCGCGGTGTACGCCACCGCCCGCCGCATCGACGACATCGGCGACGGCCACCTGCCGCCGGACGAGAAGCTGGCTCGGCTCGACCAGGTCCGCGCGGCGCTGCACCGCGGGCCGGGCACGAGCGCCGGCGACCCGGTGCTGCTGGCCCTGCACGACGCGGCGCAGCGGCTGCCCATCCCGCTGGAGGCCTTCGACGACCTGCTGGAGGGCTGTGCCGCCGACGTCCGCGGCACCACCTACGCCGCGTTCGACGACCTCCTGTGGTACTGCCGCTGCGTGGCCGGCTCCATCGGCCGCCTGTCGCTGGGCGTGTTCGGCACCGGCGCCTCGGGGCGGGCCGCCGAGCTGGCCGACGCGCTGGGCATCGCGCTGCAGCTGACCAACATCCTGCGCGATCTGCGGGAGGACCGCGAGAACGGCCGGCTGTACCTGCCCAAGGACGACCTCGACCGGTTCGGCTGCACCCTGGAGCTGGACGGCGACGGCTTCGCCGACCCGCCCGACCGCCTCGCCGCGCTCGTGCGCTTCGAGGCCGGGCGGGCCGAGCAGTGGTACGAGACCGGCCTGCAACTGCTGCCGATGCTGGACGCGCGCAGCGCCGCCTGCACCGCCGCCATGGCCGGCATCTACCACCGGCTGCTGGCCCGCATCGTGCACGATCCGCTGGTCGTCTCCCGGACGCGGCTGCGCCTGCCGGCCCGGGCGAAGGCCGCGGTCGCCGTCCGAGCGCTCGTCAGGCGGACGGTATGACGGAGGTATGCGTCGTCGGCGGCGGGCTCGCGGGCATTACCGCCGCGGTCCGGCTCGCCGATGCCGGCGTCGGGGTGACGCTGCTCGAGCGGCGCAGCGAGCTCGGCGGCGCGACGTACTCCTTCGACCGCGACGGCCTCGTCGTGGACACCGGGCAGCACGTGTTCCTGCGCTGCTACGAGCGCTACCGAGCCCTCCTCGACCGCCTCGGCAGCGCCGAGCTGACGCAGCTGCAGCCGCGCTTCCGCGTGCCGGTCCTGTCGCCCGGACGGGCGCCGCACGTGCTGGCCCGCACGCGCGGGCTGCCCGCTCCGGCGCACCTGCTGCCGGCCCTGGCCGGGTACTCCCTGCTCGGCGTCCGCGAGCGGCTGCGCGCGATCCTCGCCGCCAACGCGCTGCGCACGGTGGACCCGGACGACCCGCGCAACGACGGGCGCACCTTCGGCGAGTGGCTCGCGGAGCGCGGCCAGGGTCCCCGGGCGGTGCGCCGGCTGTGGGACCTGATCACCATCGCGTCGCTCAACACGCCCGCGGAGCACGCGTCGCTGGCCCTCGCCGCGCGGGTGTTCCGGACCGGGCTGCTGGACCGGGCTGACGCCGGCGACATCGGGCGTCCGATCGCACCGCTGCGCGACCTGCACGGCCGTCCCGCGTACCGGCTGCTGAACCGGCTCGGCGTGCGGGTGGCGACCGGGAGCAGGGCCGAGCGGATCCGGCCGGACGCCGCCGGCTTCCGGATCGCCATCGGGGACGCCGGCGCCCGCGCGGCCCGGGACGAGCTCAGCGCCGACGCGGTCGTGCTGGCCGTGCCGCACGCCGCCGCAGCGCGGCTGGTGCCGGACTCGGCGTCGAGCGGCCGCGACGACTGGCACCGGCTGGGCAGCGCCCCGATCGTGAACGTCCACCTGCACTACGACCGGCCCGTCATCGGCCTGCCGTTCGCCGCGGCGGTCGAGTCCCCGGCGCAGTGGATTTTCGACCGTACGCCGGCGTCGATGGCCGACGGGCAGTACCTGGTGGTCTCGGTCTCCGCCGCCGACGACGACATCGCGGCCCCGGCCGGGCGGCTTGCCGCCACCCACTCCGCCGCGATCGCCAGGCTCTGCCCCGCGGCGCGCTCGGCGCGGCTGCTGGAGGCGTTCGTCACCCGCGAGCCGCATGCCACCTTCCGCCAGGCTCCCGGGACCGGCGCGCTGCGACCCGGCGCGGCGACCCGCCTGCCCGGCCTCGTGCTGGCCGGCGCATGGACCGACACGGGATGGCCGGACACGATGGAGGGCGCGGTGCGCAGCGGTCACCGCGCAGCCGACGTCGTGCTCGCCCACCTCGTGTCAGCAGACCGAGACTTGGAGGGCACCCGTTGACCATCGCAACCGTCGCCTGCCTCGATCAGGTGTCCGTTCTCGTCGAGCCCCGGATGCGAGAGCTGATCGGCCGCCTGGATCCCCGCAACCAGCGCGTCACCGCCTACCACCTGGGCTACCGCGACGCCGACGGCGCGCCCACCGCCGCCGTCGGCAAGGGCATCCGCCCGGCCCTGGCACTGCTGTCGGCCCGCGCCGCGGGACAGCCGCCCGAGCGCGGCGTCGATGCCGCGGCCGCCGTCGAGCTCGCCCACAACTTCTCACTGCTGCACGACGACATCATGGACCAGGACGCGACGCGCCGGCACCGGCCGACCGCGTGGGTGGTCTTCGGTACCCCCGCCGCGATCCTCGCCGGCGACGCCCTGATGATCATGGCCCACGACGCGCTCGCCGGTGACGGACGGCCGGGCGGCGCCGTCGCGGCCCGGCGGCTGGACGCGGACGTGCACCGGTTGATCGCCGGGCAGGCCGCCGACCTGGAGTTCGAGCGCCGCGACGACGTCAGCCTCGACGAGTGCCTCGCCATGACCGCCGACAAGACCGCGGCGCTGATGTCGTGCGCCTGCGCGCTGGGGGCGCTGCTGTGCGGCGCGCCGGCGGCGCTGGCCGAGGGTCTGTCCCGCTTCGGCACCCATCTCGGGATGAGCTTCCAGCTCGTCGACGACCAGCTCGGCATCTGGGGCGAGCCCGCGCGCACCGGCAAGCCGGTGGGGTCCGACCTGCGGGCCGGCAAGAAGTCGGTGCCGATCGTGCACGCGCTCGCCTCCGGCACCCGCGCCGGCGACGCCTTCCGCGCGCTGTACGCGTCCACGGGCGGGCTGCCGGAGGCCGATCTCGCGACCGCCGGGCGGCTCCTGGAGGAGGCCGGGTCGCGGGACTGGATCCAGCGCGAGGCCGACCGCCATCTGACGCGCGCGCTCGCCGAGCTCGCCGCGCTCGAGCTGCCCT
Source organism: Dactylosporangium sp. NPDC051485 (assembly GCF_040682015.1). NCBI lineage: Bacteria > Bacillati > Actinomycetota > Actinomycetes > Micromonosporales > Micromonosporaceae > Dactylosporangium > Dactylosporangium sp. NPDC051485. The sequence goes on along the minus strand of NZ_JBFAZW010000008.1, from coordinate 54,434 downwards.
CGGACGTGCACGGCGACCTCGTGGACCTCGCCCGCCTCGTAACGGGGCGCAAGCACTGATGACCCGGGTACTGCAGCGACCAGCGGCCGGCGACGGGCTCATCGAGCAGGTCCGGGCCGGCCTGGACCGGGCGACGACGCACCTGCTCGGCCTGCAGGACCCGGCCGGCTGGTGGAAGGGCGAGCTCGAGACCAACGTGACGATGGAGGCCGAGGACCTGCTGCTGCGCCGGTTCCTCGGGATCAGCGACGAGCAGCTGACCGCGCAGACCGCCCGCTGGATCCGCTCCCGGCAGCTCGACGACGGCGCCTGGGCGACGTACCACGGCGGCCCGGGCGACCTGTCCACCACCATCGAGGCGTACACGGCGCTGCGGCTGGCCGGCGACGCGACCGACGCGCCGCACATGGCGGCGGCCGCCGCGTTCGTGCGCGACCACGGCGGTGTCGAACACAGCCGGGTCTTCACCCGCATCTGGCTGGCGCTGTTCGGCGAGTGGCCCTGGCGGCTGCTGCCCGCCATCCCGCCCGAGCTCGTGCTGCTGCCCGCGTGGGTGCCGTTCAACGTGTACGACTTCGCGTGCTGGGCCAGGCAGACCATCGTGCCGCTGTCGATCGTGCGGGCGACGCGGCCCGTGCGGTCGCTGGGGTTCTCGCTGCCGGAGCTGCGCTCGGGCCGGCGGCCACCGCCACCGCCGCCGCTGTCGCGCCGGGCCGGTTGGCTGCACCAGCTCGACCGGGCCGCGCGCGGCTACGAGCGCGTCGCCGGCCGCTCGCTGCGCCGCCATGCGCTGCGCCGGGCCGCCGAGTGGATCGTGGCCCGGCAGGAGGCCGACGGTTCCTGGGGCGGCATCCAGCCGCCATGGGTGTACTCGCTCATCGCCCTGCACCTGCTCGGGTATCCGCTGACGCATCCGGTCCTGCGGGCCGGGCTCGAGGGGCTGGAGCGCTTCACCGTGCGCGAGCAGACGCCCGGCGGGACGGTACGCCGGCTGGAGGCGTGCCAGTCGCCGGTGTGGGATACCGCGCTCGCGGTCACGGCGCTGGCCGACGCCGGGCGGCCGGCCGACGATCCCGCGCTCGTGCGCGCCGGCCATTGGCTGGCCGCCGAGGAGATCACGGTCCGCGGCGACTGGGCCGTCCGCCGCCGGCACGTCCCGCCGGGCGGGTGGGCGTTCGAGTTCGACAACGACGGCTACCCGGACACCGACGACACCGCCGAGGTGGTCCTCGCGCTGCGGCGGACCCCGCTGCGGCACCATCCATCGCTGCACCGGGCCACCCGCTGGCTGGTCGGCATGCAGTCCCGCGACGGCGGCTGGGGCGCCTTCGACGCGGACAACGACCGCGCGCTCGTCGCCGAACTGCCGTTCTGCGACTTCGGCGAGGTCATCGACCCGCCCAGCGCCGACGTCACCGCCCACATCGTGGAGGCGCTGTGCGCCCAGGGGCTGACGGGCTCGGCGGCCACCCGCCGGGGCGTGCGATGGCTGATCCGGGCGCAGGAGCCGGACGGCTCGTGGTTCGGCCGGTGGGGCGCCAACCACGTGTACGGCACCGGCTGCGTCCTGCCCGCCCTGGCCGCCGCCGGGATCCGGCCGCGGCACCCGGCCGTCCGGCGGGCCGTGGACTGGCTGCTGCACCACCAGAACGGCGACGGCGGCTGGGGCGAGGACATGCGCTCGTACCGCGACGCGGCGCTGCGCGGGCGAGGGGCGTCGACCGCGTCGCAGACGGCCTGGGCCCTGCTGGCGCTGCACGCCGCCGATGAGCACCACTCGCCGGCGGCCCGCCGGGCGCTGGCCTGGCTGATCGACACCCAGCGCCCCGACGGCACGTGGGACGAGCCGCAGTACACCGGCACCGGCTTCCCCGGCGACTTCTCCATCAACTACCACCTGTACCGGCTGGTGTTCCCGATCAGCGCCCTCGGCCGCATCCTGCGAGACACCGCACAGGAGGATCGATGAGTGCACCGGCCCGGCAGCGCACGGACGGCGACTGGGTGCTCTGCGCACCGATGCGCATGGAGGCGGCGGCGCTGCGCCGGGCCGGGCCCGGCCCGGCCGGCACCGTCGTGCATACCGGCGCCGGCCGCCGCCGTTCCGAACGCGCCGCCGGCTTGCCCGCCGTGGACCGCGCCGGGGCCCTCGCCGTGGCCGGGGTCGGCGGCGGGCTGGACGAGACGCTCAGGCCCGGCGACGTCGTGGTGGCCACCGAGGTCCGCGCCGCCCCGTGGGCCGGCGATCCCCGCCCCGCCACGATCGCCCTTCCCTCGGCCGCGATGCTCGGCGACGCGCTGCGCCGCCAGGGGCTCACCGTCCGCACCGGCCCGGTGGTCAGCACCGAGCGACTGGTCCGCGGCGAAGCGCGGGCACGCCTGGCCGCCACCGGCGCGCTGGCCGTCGACCTGGAGTCGGCCTGGCTGCTCGCCGGGCACGCGGACCGCCCCATCGCCTGCGTGCGGGTCGTCGCCGACACCGGTGCGCTGGTCCAGCCGAGCACCCTGGGGCAACTGCGCACGGCGCTGGCGACACTGCCGGCCGTCGCCGCCGGGCTGCAGGAGTGGGCGGCCGCCACGACGGTACGCCGGGTCGTGCTCGCCGCGCCCCGCTCCTTCTGCGCCGGGGTGGAGCGCGCCATCCTCGTCGTGGAGCGCGCCCTCGAGATGCACGGGCCGCCGGTGTACGTCCGCAAGCAGATCGTCCACAACACGCACGTGGTCGCCGACCTGTCGCGGCGGGGCGCGGTCTTCGTCGACGACGTCGAGGAGATCCCGCCCGGGGCGGTGACCGTGTTCTCCGCGCACGGCGTCTCGCCCGCGGTACGGTCGTCCGCCGCCGCCCGGCAACTGGCCACGATCGACGCCACCTGCCCGCTCGTCACCAAGGTCCACAGCGAGGCCCGCCGGTTCGCCGAGCACGACCACACCATCCTGCTCATCGGGCACGCCGGCCACGAGGAGACCGACGGGGTCATCGGCGAGGCGCCCGACCGGATCCGCCTCGTCCAGGACGTCCGGGACGCCGAGCAGGTGCAGGTCGACGACCCGCTCCGGGTGTCGTACCTGGTCCAGACGACCCTCGCCGCCGACGACCTCACCGACATCGTCGCGGTGCTGCGGCGACGGTTTCCCAGCCTCGCAGCCCCGCCGTCCGACGACATCTGTTACGCCACGACGAACCGGCAGAGCGCGGTGTCCGAGGTCGCGCGCGCCTGCGACGCGATGATCGTCGTCGGCTCCACCAACTCGTCGAACTCCCTCCGCCTGGTCGAGGTCGCCGAGCGCGCCGGGACGCCCGCGTACCTGGTCGACGGCGCGGGCGGCATCGACCTGCGATGGCTCGCCGGCGCCCGCACCGTCGGGGTGTCCGCCGGTGCCTCGGCGCCGCCCGTGCTCGTCGACGAGGTCGTCGGCGCGCTGTCCGGTCTCGGCGCGAGGACGGTCCGCGAGCACACCGCCGTGGAGGAGGACGTCCGCTTCACGCTGCCCAAGGAGGTACGGCAATGAGCATCCCCCTGCGCCAACGGCTACGCATCGGCCGGTATCTGGCGAGCCAGAAGCTGCGCCGCCGTGAGAAGTTTCCCCTGCTGGTCGAGCTGGAGCCGCTGTTCGCCTGCAACCTCAAGTGCGCCGGCTGCGGCAAGATCGAGCACCCGGCCGACATCCTCAAGCGCCGCATGCCCGTCGAGCAGGCGCTCGCCGCGATCGACGAGTGCGGCGCGCCGATGGTCTCCATCGCCGGCGGCGAGCCGCTCATGCACCCGCAGATCGACGTCATCGCCGCCGAGCTCGTCCGGCGCAAGAAGTACGTGTTCCTGTGCACCAACGCCGTCCTGCTGCCGAAGAAGATCGACAAGTTCAAGCCTTCGCGGTACTTCGCGTTCACCGTCCACATCGACGGCCTCCGGGAGCGTCACGACGCCTCGGTATGCAAGGAGGGCGTGTTCGACGAGGCCGTGGCCGCGGTGCGCGAGGCGCAGCGACGCGGTTTCCGGGTCACGACCAACACGACGTTCTTCAACACCGACACGCCGCAGACCGTCATCGACGTCCTCGACCATCTCAACGACGAGCTGAAGGTCGACGAGATGATGATTTCCCCGGCGTACGCCTACGAGAAGGCTCCGGACCAGGAGCACTTCCTGGGCGTCGAGCAGACCCGCGAGCTGTTCCGCAAGGCTTTCGCCGACGGCCGGCGGCAGCGCTGGCGCCTCAGCCACTCGCCGCTGTTCCTCGACTTCCTCGAGGGGCGGATCGACTTTCCCTGCACGGCCTGGGCGGTGCCGTCGTACTCGCTGTTCGGCTGGCAACGCCCCTGTTACCTGATGGCCGACGGGTACACCCGCACCTACCGGGAGCTGGTGGAGACGACGGACTGGCAGAGCTACGGCCGGGGCCGCGACCCGCGGTGCGCCAACTGCATGGCCCACTGCGGCTACGAGCCCACGGCCGTGCTGGCGACGATGTCGTCGCTGCAGCAGTCGCTGCGGGCGCTGCGGAAGGGATAACGCCGGCCGCCGCGGCTTTCGCATTTTTGCGAAGAACCCGCGTCAGCGCTCTTTGCGGCTTTTGCGAAGGGCTCGTGTCAGCGCTCTTTGCGGCTTTTGCGAAGGGCCCGTGTCAGCGCTCTTTGCGGCTTTTGCGAAGGGCCCGTGTCAGCGCTCTTTGCGGCTTTTGCGAAGGGCCCGCGTCAGCCGAACCGGCCGGCGAGCCACCGGTACAGCCCGGGGGCCGCACCGCGGACCGCGACCGGCAGCCGCAGCCAGCCGGGCGTGTACCGCTCCGCGCCGCCGGCCGCGACGGTCCGCACGAGCAGGTCCGCGACCCGGTCCACGGGCAGCGGCCGGGGGCTGCGCCGCTCGTACGGCCGCCCCCGGTGCTGGAAGAACTCCGTCGCCACGACCCCGGGCACGAACACGCCGACCCCGACGCCCGAGCCGCGCGTCTCCAGCCGCAGGCTCTCGGCGAAGGTGTCGAGGCCGGCCTTGGTCGCCGCGTAGACCGCCTCGCCGGCCACGCCCGTGCGCCCCGCGATCGACGTCACGAACATGACGTAACCGTCGCGCCGGGCGCACATCGCCGGCAGCAGGGCCCGGGTGAGCCGCATCGGCGCGACCAGGTTGACCGCGACCAGCCGCTCGATGTCGGCCGGCGCCATCGCGCCGAAGGCCCCGGCCCAGCCCACGCCGGCGTTGTTGACGAGGATGTCCACGCCACCGGCGAGCCGGGTCGCCTCCTGCGCCAGGCGGCTCGCCTCCTCCGGCCGGGCAAGGTCGCCCGGCACCGCGACACCGCCGGTGCGCCCGGCCAGATCCGCGAGACGTTCCTGGTCCCGGCCGTGCAGGACCAGCCGCGCGCCCGCGTCGGCCAGCCGCAGCGCCACGGCCCGGCCGATGCCCGACGAGGCGCCGGTGACCAGCGCCACCCGGTCCGCGATCCGCATCGGATTGCCCCTTCTGCCAGGTTCCGGCGTCCGCCGGGTTAGAACCCCGCTCTTCGCGGTAGAGCGCCCGGCATGTCCACCACCGAGTCTGACCCGGTCCGCGCCGGCGCGCGCCGCCGCGTCGTGGTGATCTCGGCCAGCGTCGGCGCCGGGCACGACGGCACGACCCGCGAGCTGGCGGCCCGGCTGCGCGACCGGGGCTTCCAGGTCGACTGCCTGGACGTCACCGACGTGTTCCCGGGCGGGCTCGGGCGGCTGCTGCGCGGCACGTACCACGGCATGCTGCTACGGCTGCCGTGGATCTACGACGGCCTGTTCGCGATCGCCTGCCGCTTCCGGGGCGCCGCACCGATCACGCGCGCCCTGCTGCGCCCCGTGCGTCCGCGGCTGCGCCGTGCGCTGCCCGCCGGCGCCCACGCGATCGTGTCGACCTACCCGATCGCCAGCCAGCTGCTCGGCCCCCTGCGCCGCGACGGCCACATCGACGCGCCGGTGATCACCTACCTGACCGACTTCGCGGCGCACCCGATCTGGGTCTCCCCCGGCGTGGACGTCCACTACGTGGCGCACGAGACCGGCCGCGCCCAGGCGCTCGCCTACGGGGCGGCCGACGTGCGGGTGGCCGGTCGGCTGGTCTCCGCCCGGTGCGGCCCGGCGTCGGCGGCCGAGAAGGCGCAGGCCCGCCGACGCTTCGGCCTGCCGCCGGACGCCCCGCTCGCGCTGATCGTCGCCGGCGCGTGGGGGGTCGGCGAGGTGGCCACCGCGGCGGTCGACGTCGCGGCCACGGGCGCCGCGGTCCCGGTCACGGTCTGCGGGCGCAACACGGCGCTGCGGCGCCGGATGCTGCGGGCCGGGATCGGGCCCGTCTTCGGCTGGGTGGACGACATGCCGGGGCTGCTGCGCGCCGCCGACGTGCTCGTGGAGAACGGTGGCGGACTCACCGCCCTGGAAGCCATGGCCTGCGGGCTGCCCGTGCTCACCTACCGGCCGCTGCCCGGCCACGGCAAGGCGAGCGCCGCCACCATGGCCGAGGCCGGGGTGACCACGCTGGTCCGCGGCCGCAGCCAGCTCGGGCCGGCGCTCGCCGGCCTCGCCGACGGCGACCTGGGCCGCCGGGCCCGCGATGCCGGGCTCGCACTGTTCGCCGCGGATCCCGCCGCCGGCATCGCCGACCTCGCCCTCGGCGCCCTCGCCGGTCACCGGTGACGGCATCGGGCGAGATCGACGCGATCGCGGTCGTAGCGGCGCTGGGCGCGGCGGCCGCGTTCGGCGTCGGCGCGGCGCTGGAGCAGAGCGAGGCCAAGCAGGAGCAGCAGGCGCAGCCACTCGACCCGCGGCTGCTGCTGCGCCTGATGCGGCGGCCCAAGTGGCTGCTGGCCTGGCTGCCCGAGGGCCTCGGCACCGGACTGCAGGCCGTGGCGCTGAGCTACGGGCCGCTCATCCTCGTCGAGCCGATGCTGATCACCGGCCAGTTCCTGGCCATACCGCTGTCGGTCGCGCTCAACCGGCGGCGCAGCCAGGCGCGGGACTATCTCGTGGTAGTCCTCGGCGGGGCCGGCCTGGCCGCGTTCCTGCTCGCCGCCCAGCCCCGCGCCGGCGTGGCCGAACCGTCGGTGGAGGGTTGGCTGAGCGTCGCCCTCTGGGCCGGCCCGGTGCTCGCGGCGTGCCTGATCGGCGGCTGGTGGGCCGCCGACGCGGCCCGGGCCGTGCTGCTGGGCATCGCCAGCGGACTGCTGTACGGCGTCGCCGCCTCACTGCTCAAGGCGTTGACCGCACAGCTGTCGAGGGATCCGCTCGGGATCTTCACCCGCGGGCAGACCTATGCCCTCGTCGTCGTCGGGATCGGCGCCGTGCTCCTCAACCAGGACGCCTTCCAGAGCTCGCGCATCGCCGTGCCGCTCACCGCGATCACCACCGTGGACCCCGCCGTGGGCGTCGCGATCGGGGTCACCGCGTTCCACGAGCAGATCGCCACCAGCGGGCCGCGCCTCGCGATCGAGGTGCTCGCGGTCATCGTCATGGTGGGCGCCGTCTGGCTGGCGAGCACCGCCCGGTCCGACGTCCGCCGGCAACAGCCGCGGCCCGGCCCGGCGCCCTGACCCGCCGCCGGCCCCGCGCACGGGGAAGTACCCAGAAAATTCCATGCAACCTTCCGCCCGGCTCGGCGTGTAGAAGGTGTTTCCACCAATTCGGGAAGGAATCGCTTCGATGGTCGCGGCGACACGGGGCTCCGCGGCCAACGAAGTCGATCTAGGCTGCATGGGTCTCGTTCCAGACCGGAGTACCGCACCGTTGGTCGTCGCCCCCGAATTCGCCGACTTCTACGCGGCGACGTTCCCCCAACTCCTGACGCAGCTCCACGCGTTCGTCGGCGACCGGGCCGAGGCGCAGGACCTCGTCCAGGAGGCGTACACGCGCGCCTTCGCGCGGTGGTCGGCGATCTCGCGCTTCGAGGACCCGGTCGGCTGGGTCCGCCGGGTCGCCTGGAACCTCGCGATCAGCCGCTGGCGGCGCGCCCGGCGCCTGCTGCACTGGCGCCGCGACCTCACGCAGCCCGACGTCGAGGGCCCGGACGGACTGTCGCTGGACCTGACCCGGGCGCTGGCCAAGCTCCCGCCGATCTACCGGCAGGCGGTCATCCTGCATTATGTTGCGGACCTGCCGGTGCGCGACATCGCGACCCTCACCGGCGCCGCGGAGGGCACCGTGAAGGCCCGCCTGCACCGCGCCCGGACGATGCTGAACGAACTGCTCAGCCTGGACGACAGGCGGTCGGGCAATGGCTGAGCGGGACCCGCTGCGGGAGCGCTTCGACGCGTTCCGGGACCAGTCCATGCGCGCCGCCCGCCCGCCCGGCCCGGAGTCGATCCCGGGCGTCCTGCGCCGCCGCAAGCGCCGCAGGCTGACCGCCGTGGCCGTCGCCGTCGCCGCCGTGCTCGCCCTGGCCGTGCTGCCGACGCTCGGCAACGCCCCGCGCCCGCCCGACCCGTCCATCTCCGACACCCCGGCGCCGATCCGGCCCAGCGCCCCGACCTCGGCACCACCCACCACCATCATCACCACCACCGCCGGCCCCCCGGGCGCGCAGGCCGGCGGCCCCGCCACCAGCACCACCGCCAAGCCGTCGAAGTGCGCGACACCCCCGGACGGCGCCGCGTACGGCGACCCCTATGTGTACGGCAGCGAAGTACTCAACGGCGTCCCCTATTCGATCCGGCCGGCCGACTACTTCGACCAGTGCCCGGCCTACCGCCTGCGCTTCGTCGAGGCCCGCTACGTGTGGGACCGCAACCGCCAGCTCATCGTCCTGGCCTCCACCACCGAGCGCTACCTGACCAAGGCGTCACCGACCGTCCCGGCCCCCAACATCAACACGCTCCCCACCCCCTGCGGCGAGGGCTACGTGGCCCTGCAAACCACAAAGCCGATCCCGTCCACCATCCCCAACTCGGTCCAGGACACCCCGAGCGCCTACCTGAACCTGCTGCAAAAACACGCCACCGCGGCCTTCAGCTTCTGGCACTTCCCAACCTCAACCGAAAACCGCAACAACCCCAGCTGCACCCCATCCCCCAGCACCCCGCAAACCTCCCCGACCCCCTAGCCCCGTCTGGTCTGGTCTGAGCGTTGAGGGCGAACCAGCGCCGAGCGGCCCGACGAGCCCGACCACCGACACGGAACCGCTGCGCGTTCGGCAACGTCTGACATGTTGCCGGCACTGTTACTCCTGAAGCGGGGAAGTCCATTGTCTACCAGGACGCTGTATTCGATCGCCGTAACGAGCATGTTCCTTATGACGCTGGCCGGATGCGGTCACAACGACACGCCGTCCACGGTGCCGGCCCAGCATCAGGTCATCGAATATCAGGCCGACTACCCCGCGTACTCCGACTTGCCGGCATTGTTCAACAAAGCCGACCTCGTCATTGAGGCTACCGTCAACCAGGGAACAAAAACGCAATACCTTCACTCGTCGACCCCGCCGGCAAACGACCCGCAATCGAACCCGAACGCCGGCACGAAAAATGGGCAGGACACCACCGCCACACCGACCGTCGTGACGGTGTTTCAAGCAAAAGTGCACAAGGTGTACAAGGGCGACGCCAACATCGACAGCACGGTCGCGATCAAGCAGCTCGGCGGCACGCTCGACGGACAGACGTTCGTTGAGGCAGGCGCCAAGCCCCTGCGCGAGGGCGGCCGATACATCCTATTTCTGACCGTCTACCCCGACGTCCCCGCGTCGCTGCTCAATCCCGACCAAGCCCAATACCCACTCGACTCAGCCGGGACGCTGGCCAGAATCAGCGACACAGCCCCCACGTTCACCGTTTCTGATCTCGAACAGCTCGCCGCAAAGTAGCTGCAATCGCCACCGACCGCCGTAGAGGCATGCGAACCAAATTGTCCGACCCTCACCCCCAACCGTCAGTAGGCCCCGCCTGGAGCGAGCGAAGCGAGCGCGAAGAATCCACGAATCGCAACGGCGAAAAGGCGCACCCTGCGTCTTGAGCAGGGTACGCCTTCGATGAGTGGAGCCGAGGGGACTCGAACCCCTGACCCCCACACTGCCAGGACCGATCTTGATATCGCCCTCGACGTGCGCGCTGGTCAGAGCCTTGATACATGATCGATTCCCGTGATTCCCCGCCAGATACCATGATCCTCTTATACATGTGGCACGGATGTGGCACGACGCCGCGACGGCGACAACGCCGCCCGCCTCCGGTCGCGGTCGCGAATTCCCCTGGACTACATCGAGGCGCCGCTTCGCGGCGCGGCACGCGGTAGAGCACCCCGCGGGGTGCAGCCCCGGGCTTCGCTGCGCCGGTGCCGCAAACCCGCCAGTGTGGCAGACCGCGCCTCGCAGTACACGGGGGTCATCATCTGCCGCCGCGCCCAACACATGCTCGCTCAGCCAACGATTCGGCACAACGAAAACGACGACGGCGCCGCCCGTCAATCGGCAGATTCCGACGACAGGCGGCGCCGTTGGTTGGCGCCGCATCAGCCTCTGCTACTGCGAGTCGCCTGGGCTATTACGGGTCACTTGAAAAGCAACGAAAGCCAACAGCCCCGGAATCAATGTGGTAATCAACCCGATGACCGCCGTAACACGCAACAATTGCAGCGTCAACGCGTACCTGCGCTTTACATAAGCAACGATGGATGCCATCGCAAGCAATGCCGTCACCACGAGCGCAACCTGCCATACCATGAGCCACGGCCAGTACATAGTTGCGTCGCGACCCACCACCGACCCGTCGCGATTGGTTACCGTAACGGTCCCCACCGACGGAATACCGATCGCCATGAACACCGAGAACAGAGCACTCACCGACATCAGCACAACCACGGCGACAGTGCGCGACTTGCGCTCCATTCCGAAACCGCCTCTATGACCGACGAGCCGCATTCTTCGAGCCCTCCAGAAAGACAGTGACGGGCCGCCCTAACTCGGCCCTGGCGACTCTCAGCAGTAGTGGTACACGACTCCATCCGCGCCCGCATGGTCGCACGTGCCGTCGTAGTGACCCCAGATGCTGATATTGCGATAGATGCTCGGTACCTGCCAGAGGCTGCTCGACCATTGGCCGGTAGTCGCATGGTGGACACCGCTGGTGGACTGTCCATTCAGCACGTTATCGGGATGCAGTTGTTGTTACGGCACCCAGCCCAACTCCACAGCGCGGCCTAACCAGCCGTCGTAACATCGGCATAGCAGGCCCGCTCCAGTTGCGAGCGCACCCATTTATCATAACTCAAGATCAGTAAACTTTGTTGACATCAAATCGCGCAGTGACCAACGCTGCGAGTTGTGCTGCGCGCCGGGCCACTCCCCGACGGCACGCCACACACTTACTTCGCAGTGGCCGAGATCGACCTTTAAGCGCCCGAGGTCGTGTACGCCGAGGAGTGGTGCGTACATGGCGCTCACCGTCTCGGTGTGGCCAACGATCACAATCCGACCGCCCAGGTGCTGATGCAAGATCTCATCGAGGTCGGCGGCTGCGCGGTCGAGGTAGGTCGGCCATGGTTCAGCGTCATCGGGCAAGGCACGGATCAGGTTGTGCGGATCGAGCGGCCAGCGTTCGCGGGCGTCGGCCCACACGTGGCCCTCGGCGGCGCCCGCGTCAGGTACGCGAAGTGCCGGCCGTTGCTGCGCTGCGAGTCCTACCTTCCCGCCGATGATCTGCGCTGTCTCCGATGCTCGTGGCGTCGTGCTGGCGTACAGGGCACTCACGCCGCCTGCTCGGCCGGGACGAACAGGTACCCGCGCGCCCGGCCGCCGCCGACCTTGAGGCGCTGATACGCGACGTAACGCCCATCGAGCCTGAGGATACTGGCGCGTGAGGCCCAGTTGGACCGACCCCGCCTGGGACGACTATCTGTACTGGCAAACGCAGGACCGGAAGACGCTCAGGCGCATCAACGCCTTGATTGCCGACATCAAACGCGATCCGGACGGAGCCGGGATCGGCAAACCAGAGCTCCTGAGGAACAATCTGGCCGGCCTGCGCTCCCGCCGCATCAACGATGCGCATCGCCTGGTCTACGCCGTCGCGCCAGGCGAGGTCACGATCATCTCCTGCCGCTACCACTACCAATGACCGCACGGAATTCGCCCGATGCGACCGCGACGACAGACAGTGGCCTGGGGAGCGAGCGAAACGAGCCATCGAAACTGACGCTTCCGCTTGCCGGTGAGCATTCACCAGCGGTCTGGCAGCACGACCCATCTTCGGGTTCGCGCTATCCCGGATCCGCAGGCTCGTGGCGACGCTGCCGGCCGGTGGCGCGGCGGTTGTCGGCCAGGAAACGGCTCACGATTCGACCGAAGTCGTCGCGGTGCTCGACCCAGGGCAGATGGCCGGCGCCGGCGAGGCTCACGCGTTCGACGTCGGGCAATGCTTCGTACAGCGAGTCGACCGCCCAGCGGGGACGAATGTCCTCTACACCGTCAACGATGAGCACGGGAATGTCGAGCCCACGGCATTGCAGAACGAAGTCGTTGTCGCGGAGCTCTTGCTTGACCTCGGCGTTGACCGCCTGGCTGCAGTCGTAGTTGATGCCTAGCCATGGCGTGGCCATGCGCTCGGCGTGTCGCAGCGCCGCGCTGCCGTCAGCGAAGTCGGCCGACCATTGCAGCACAGCCCATTCGCGGTCCTCTGCTGGCGTGCGAGTGCGGGCGCTGAGTGCCTCCCACCGCCCCAGGCGGTTGCCGAGCCGCAGGCGCAGGTTACGTTCGTAGTGCGGGTGCCAGCCGCGCTCGGGATCAATGCCGGTTCCGGAGACGTAAATGAGGTGGCTGACCCGGTCGGGATGTTCGATGGCGTACCGCAACGCCAGGTGCGCACCCCACGAGTGCCCCAGCAAAGCCATTCGCGCTACGGACGACCGCTCCCGCACCGCGTCGAGGTCGGCGATCGACCGGGCGACCGAGTAAGGGCCGCATCGCTCAGAACGCCCACAGCCGCGCTGGTCCCACCGGACGATCCGCGCCGTACCGCGCAAAAGCTCGGCAACGTCATCGAAGTAGTCCCACAGGCCCGGACCCCCGTGACAGAGAACCAGTGGGTCACCATCACCGGTGCTGTTCGCCCACAGGCGACAACCGTCGTCCGCGCGCACTTGCAGATCCATAACCGACAGTATGAGCGCCGAGAACCCCGACGGTGGCTGCCGCGCCACGAGCCGGTCGCTACCACGGCGATCCTCCGGTTCGAGCCCCGAGGAACGAACCCCTTTCGATCCCTGAGATCGGATATGGAACCGGACGGAAAAATCCGGGCGAACCAGGATGGTTTAGACAGCGTCGAGGGCCGAAGAGTATGGGCATGAGAACCGGAAGACTCGTGATGATCGGCCGTTTCGTGGGGAAGACCTACGCGCCGTCCATGTGGCGGCGGCTCGGTGACGCGCTGACCGGACTGCCGCGTGCGGGGCGGGCCATCGTGTCCCGGCGGATCGTACGGGGATGGCCGCGCTGCCGTTCGCGATGGCGAGCACCGGCCTCGTGGTGGTCATCGCGGCCTTCCTCTTCATCAACGTGGGATATCCGCTGCGGCCGGTGCTGGGACTGGGCGGTAACGCCGGGGGCGGTTACTGGGCCAGTACGTACTACGACTCCTGGCGAGCAAGAACGCGCGCAACGGAAGCGACAAGGACGACCACCGACACGGGGGTGCGGGTGGCGAAGCCCCCGCCCGGAGCGAGCGAAGCGAGCGCGAAGAGTCCACGAATCGCGAAGGCGAAAAAGGCGCTCCCCGCCTTTGAGCAGGGAGCGCCGATCGATGGGTGGAGCCGAGGGGACTCGAACCCCTGACCCCCACACTGCCAGGACTGGACTCGCAAAAGCCGCTGACGTGCAGGCAGGTCAGAGCGTACGGCCCATCCGACTTCCCGCGACTCCCGCCCGGAACCGTGATCCGCTTTCGCGTCTGGCACGGATCTGGCACGAACACCGAGGGTGGTCACGGACGGCGACCGCCGTGGAGTCAGCCTGAGGTGATTTCGCGTTCCTCGAAGATGTCCTCGAGGACCAGCCGGGCTCGGGCCGGCACCTCTTCATCCGGGAAGACCTCACTGCAGATCGTCAACACCTGATCCACGCTGGCCAATCGCAGGTGATTCACGAGAAACCGGATGTCCTCGGCGTCGCGGCGCCTCGCGGCCAGGACCTTCATGGCAAGCAAATGCCTTGGCGACGCTGCTGAAACCCGGAGGCCGGGATGGTCAAAGATGCGGCGGGCACCCGCGTCGTTGCCGGGGGCCACGTACACGCTGGCCTGTTCGTTCAACCACCATCTCGGTAGGCCGAGAGCATCCGCCACCGCCATCGCTTCTTCGTGAACAATGCCGTGCGGCTGGAAGACGGCGTCGATGTCCCGGGTTGCCCTGCGGGCGTCGTAAGCCAGTGCCATCGCCGCGCCGCCGAAGACGTACAGATCTGCCACCACACCACGACGTGCGAGGCGATCGCCAAGTGCCCGGAAAGCGGTCTCGATCGCGTCTCGATCGAGAAGTGGATCGGCTGCGCTCACGCTACCTCCAACTCGCCCGGCGCCACGTACACTCCACGCCGCCGGAAGGCTGCTGGCGTATGCACCACAGCGTCGACACGGGCCGCGCGGGTGTTGAAGGGGAACCAGAACCGGTCGAGCGATCGCTGCTCTGCCCATGGCGGGCCGGCGGAGCCATCCCGCGCCGCCAAATGCTCGGCCAACGCCGCAAGGAAGACGTCCCAGTGTTCATCTCCGGTGGCCGCCGGCTCGTCATCGAGCAGCCGACGTCGGGACCCTACAGCTTCCCACCGGTACTCCTCCAGGAACTCAGCCACCAGCCGCCATCGGTGCAACTCGTCGACATCGACGAGCAGCTCGCCCAATCGAACCAGGGTCATGGGCTCGTACCTCCGACCGATCACGAACACGACCGTAGTACAACCAGGACCACGCTGACCCAAGACCGCACCGCAAGGACGCCCCTGAAGACGTCGGCAGGAACAGCAAGGGCACCGTGGGCGGCCGCCAACATGGGGATGCGGTGGCGAGCGAAGCGAGCCGAAAGCACCGCAAGCGACGGTCGGAGGGGGCATGGGTGGAGCGAAGCTCCCCCATTGGGGAGCGAGCGAAGCGAGCGCGAAAAACCACCCATCGCAACGCGAAAAAGGCGCTCCCGCCTTTGAGCAGGGAGCGCCTCCGATGGGTGGAGCCGAGGGGACTCGAACCCCTGACCCCCACACTGCCAGGACCGATCTTGAACAGCCCGCCGACATGGCGCAGGTCAGCCGCCCACCGGACGCCGGATTCCCCAGGGCTACCCGTTGCCGACCGCGATCCACCTCCACGAGTGGCACAGATGTGGCACGCCACGGGTGGAAGGGGGAAGCGCACCGCCGCGACGACAATCTGATATGCCGACCTGGCGGCCGCCTCCGGAGGTTGCTCCTCACGGGTGCTGCGGAAGCTGGGCGAGGTGGCCGCCCCTGACGTACCAACACACCGAGCCGCTCGACGCAGGACCTCCAGCGTGTCGGTTCGAGGCTGATCCGCTCCGCCCCATGACATTGCTCCGCGGTGCACACGCTAGGAGACGGATGCCGAAAACCTCCAGCCGACGTCGCCGACGCGGGTCTACGTGGTCCTCGCGGCGCTTCCCTGCACGATGGCTCGCATCTCGCTGATCGGCAGGTTCGCGTGGCGCGCGGCGGTCAGCACGACGATCCGGTCGTCGTCGCGGGACAGCGTCGGCAGCAGCGTGGCGGGGGTGGCCGGGTTCCGGGCCACCCCCGCTCGTACCGATCGGTCGGCGTCTGCGGCCAGCGACTCGAGCATCTCCGGCGGCGTGCCTGGGTCGGCCGCGACCTTCGCCCGGACCAGCGCCTGCCCGTCGCCGGCCAGGAGGTCCCGGTGCCGGCCCGACAGGCCCGGGCTCGCGGCCGCGAGGGCACGCCGGCGGAAGTCGACGTCCGCGGCGAACTTGGCGACGATGCCGGGCGGGCACTCCCTCCGCCGCAGGAGGGCCAGCTCGGCCCACGCACGTCGATCGGCCGTCGCGGCCTGGGCGAGCATCCGCTCGACGACGAGCGCCGGGACCGACGGATTCCCGGCCAGGGCGCGCCACCCCGCGTCCGAGACGAGACCGACCAGCCGGGGGATCAGCTCGCGCGGAAGACCGTCCAGCCCGGCCACGGCATCCGAGCGCAGCGCCACGACACCCTCCAGCAGGGACTCCCGGAGGCCGGGGTCCAGCACCGCCGGATTCCCGGCCAGCGCCAGACGCACCTCCGAACGCTCATCCGAGCGCAGCGCCCGCACAATCCGTGCGGAGATCGCCGGGTTCGCCGCCACCGAAGCCCGCACCGCCACCCGGGAATCCCTCGACCCGAGCAGCGCACCATCCCCCGGCAGCGACGGATTGCGCATCGCGGCGGCGACCGCCTCATACCCGCCCGGCACCAGCGGCGCGAACCCCCGCGCCAGCAACCCCAGCACATCCGGCGGGAAGTTCCGATGCTCCACCGCATCCAGCGCCGCGATCATACGCACATGCTCCAGACCGGCCCCCTCCGCCGCCGACCACCGCGCACGGAAATAGACACCCAGCAGCACGTCGGCCGGGCAGGCCCGATTCCCGACCACGGTGAACTCGGCCCGCGGACCGCCCGCCCCGACCATCTCCGCGAGCACCGCTCCCGGCAACTCCGCACGACCGGCCAACTCCGCCCGCACATCCTCATGAACCGTCAGGGCAGCCAGCTCCACCAGCAGGCCCGGTGGACACGAACGATTGCCCGCCAGACCCAACTGACGAAAGAACCCGGCGGGCAACCTCATCAGCCTCCACAAACGCGACCCAGTGACTAATCCGGCCAGGTCACACCATGACCATGGTCTTCATTCATTATTGATTAAGGCTGGACATCAAATGTTTGGGTAAGCATGGCGATCCGCTCCGCGCACGTCCTTGTGCTGTCGATGAGTGCTTGCGTGCGGTTGATGGTGCGCTGCAACGCGTTCGTGTTCGACGGATCGGGCAAATCGGCAGGAAGGTGCAAAGTGGCACAGCCACTACGCCAGTGGCACCTGCTCGGACGCTTTCGGCGACGTGGCGGCACCGGCCGTCGTAGAGCTGGAAATCGTCGCCGGTGGCGGCTCGCAATGCGCGTACCTGGTCAAGGCTGACCTTGCAGATCTTGCCGCCCGCCGGCTTCCTGCTCGATCGCTTCGCGGCCCCGGCAATCTCGGGAGTGAAGGTGGTAGGCGTGTAGGCGCCCCCGCCTTTGAGCAGGAAGCGCCTTTCGATGGCGGGCGGAGAGCGAAGCAAGCCCGAAAAGCTCCGCACAAGGGCGCCCCCCCCATCAGACGACCGCAAGCCGAGAGGGTCGGAGGGGGCATGGGTGGAGCGAAGCTCCCCCATTGGGGAGCGAGCGAAGCGAGCGCGAAAAACCACCCATCGCAACGCGAAAAAGGCGCTCCCGCCTTTGAGCAGGGAGCGCCTCCGATGGGTGGAGCCGAGGGGACTCGAACCCCTGACCCCCACACTGCCAGTGTGGTGCGCTACCAGCTGCGCCACGGCCCCATCTGGTGTTTCACCCGCTCTCGCGGGCACTCAGGAATAGTACACACACTGGCGGAGAGGGGCGAACGGGTACCCCCCTCAGTTCTGCGTCGGGTCCGACGGATAGTGCGCCACGGCCGCCATCAGCCCGCCTTGGCGGCGCAGGACCATCTGCCACAGGTCGTCCGGCCGGGGCGCGAAGGCGTCGCTCGGCAGGGCGTCGAAGACGAACCACGAGCCGCCCTCGATTTCGCGCTCCAGTTGGCCCGGGGACCAGCCCGCGTAGCCCGCGAAGACGCGCACGCCCAGGACGCCCGCGACCAGGAGGTCCGGGTCGCCCGAGAGGTCGACCGTGCCCACGGCGCCGGAGACGCGGTTGAAGCCGGCCAGGTCCTGCACGCCGGGGCGGGTGCGTGCCAGGCAGATGGCGGCCTCGGGCTGCACCGGTCCGCCCTCGAACACCACGGGGGGCTCCCCCGCCAGCGCGCCCCAACCGCCGAGGACGTCGGCCACCTGGACCTCGGTCGCGCGGTTGAGCACGACGCCTAGCGCGCCGCCCTCCTCGTGCGCGACCACCAGGACGACGGTCCGCTCGAAGTTCGGGTCGCGGAGCGCGGGCGTCGCCACCAGCAAGCGCCCGGTCAACGACTCCATCGCCCTCCCTCGCCGCTGTCTGGACGTGCCTCGGCCGGTGCCTGACGAGCCGGGGCGCGGTGAGCCGCGGCCCGTCGGGGGCTGACCGGACGAGTGTCCCTCCATCCCACCGAGATCCCCGTGCATGGACATCAGCCCCACCAGCAAACATGACCGACCGGGCGGCCGAAGATCGGGCGCGCCGGGTGGATCTTCGCGAGGCGGGGTGCGAGGGTCATGTCTCGCACCATAGCCTGACCCGCGCGTCCCGGTTAGGGTCTGTTCCGTGACCTCACTCGCGGACGTTGCGGTGATCGGCGGCTCGGGGCTCTACGCACTGCTCGACGACGCCGAGGAACACGTGGTCGACACGCCGTATGGCCCACCCTCGGACCCCATCACGGTGGCCACCGTGGGCGGGCGGCGCACCGCGTTCCTGCCGCGGCACGGGCGCGATCACCGGTTCCCGCCGCACCGGATCCCCTACCGGGCGAACCTGTGGGCGCTGAAGGAGATCGGCGTGGCCCAGGTGCTTGCCCCGTGCGCGGTGGGCGGCCTGCGCCCCGAGCTCGGGCCGGGCACGTTCGTGGTGCCGGACCAGCTGATCGACCGGACGTCGGGGCGCGTGCAGACGTACTACGACGAGGGCGCCGTCCACGTGAACTTCGCCGACCCGTACTGCGCGGCGGGCCGGGACGTGGTCAAGAAGGTGGCCGCCGAGCACGGCATCCAGGCCGGCGACGGCACGATGGTGGTGGTCGAGGGGCCGCGCTTCTCGACCCGGGCCGAGTCGCGGTGGTTCACGGCGATCGGCGGCGCGGTGGTGAACATGACCGGGCACCCGGAGGCCGTCCTGGCCCGCGAGCTCGCCCTCTGCTACACCTCGATCGCGCTGGTCACCGACCTCGACGCCGGCGTGGAGGGCGAGCACGGCGTCACCCAGGAGGAGGTCTTCCGGGTGTTCGCCGACAACACCGGCCGCCTGCGCCAGGTGCTGCTCGACGTCATCCCGCGCCTGCCGGAGCGGCCCGACGACCCATGTCAGCATGCACTGGACGGCCTGCGGTAGGCAGCCGCACCACAAAGCTGCTCGACGTCATCCCGCGCCTGCCGGAGCGGCCCGACGACCCATGTCGGCGCGCGCTGGACGGTCTGCGGTAGGCAGCCGCACCACGAAGCGGCAGCCGCCGCCCACGTTGTCCGCGGCGACGGTGCCGTGGTGGGCCTCGACCAGGCCGCGCACGATGGCCAGGCCCAGTCCCCCTCCGGCGTTTTTCGCGGGTGTACGCGCCGTGCCCCCACGAAAGGCCACGTCGAAGACCCGAGGCAGGTCGGCCTCCGGGATGCCGCCGCAGGTGTCGCTGACCGCGAGCCAGCCGCCGGTGTCGTCCTGGCCGCCAGTGACCGTGACCGTGCCGTCCGGCGGGGTGTAGCGGATGGCGTTGCGGATGAGGTTGTCCACGACCCGCGAGAGCTCGGGCACCGAGCCGCGCACGACCGGCCAGCCCGAGGACGGCTCGGCCACGATGCTGATGTGCTCGGCGGCGGCGAGGGGCGAGGCCGAGGCGATGGCGTCGGAGACCACGTCACCCAGGGGGACGTCGGCCAGCGACAGCCGCAGCGCCCCGGCGTTGATCCGGGACAGCTCGAAGAGGTCGTCGACGAGCCCGGCCATGCGGTCGGTCTCGGCGCTGATCCGGCGGTGGTAGTCGGCCACGGTCTCCGGGTCGGAGACGACCCCGTCGTCGAGGGCCTCGGCCATGGCCCGCAGGCCGGCCAGCGGGGTACGCAGGTCGTGCGAGACCCAGGCGACCAGCTCCCGGCGCCGGGCCTCGGCCTCCCGCTCGCGCTCGCGGGCCTCGGCCTGCCACATGCTGGCCCGGGCCAGGCGCCGGCCCGACCACAGCCCGACCGCGAGCGACACGGTGGCCGCCGTGCCGACCACGATGAGCAGGACGTGCAGGTCGTGGTCGGAGATGAACATGCGCATGGCGGCGCCCAGGATGCCGGCGAGCACGCTGAGCACGGTGACCAGCAGGAGCACCGCGATGTGGGCGGTGACGGACCGGCCGCGCAGCGCGCGCAGGGCGCCGAGGCCGGCCACGGCGACCGCCAACGCCCCGCCGAGGGCCATCAGGAAGGTGTGCAGGACGTCACGCATATTCGTACCGGTACCCCACGCCCCAGACGGTCAGGATGCGCTTGGGCTCGGCCGGGTCGTCCTCGACCTTCTCCCGCAGCCGTCGCATGTGGACGGTGACGGTCGACTGGTCGCCGAAGGTCCAGCCCCACACCTGCTCCAGCAGCTCGGCCCGGCGCAGCACCCGGCCCGGGTTGCGCATGAGGAACACCAGCAGGTCGAACTCGCGCACGGTGAGGGCGAGCTCCGCGCCGCGCAGGGTGGCGATGCGCCGGGCCGCGTCGACCCGCAGCTCGCCGTCGATCAGCTCGCCGGCCTGGGGCGACGGGGGCGCGGCGCGGCGCAGCACCGACTGGACCCGCAGGACCAGTTCGCGGGGCGAGAACGGCTTGGTGACGTAGTCGTCGGCGCCGATCTCCAGGCCCAGCACCCGGTCGGACTCCTCGCCCAGCGCCGTGAGCATGATGATGGGCAGGCCGGGGTCCTGGGCCCGCAGCCGGCGGCAGACCTCCAGCCCGTCGATGCCGGGCAGCATGAGGTCGAGCACCACGAGGTCGGGCCGCTCGGCCCGGTAGGCGTCCAGGGCGGCCCGGCCGTCGCCGGCGAGGCGCACGGCGAAGTCCTCCCGCTCCAGGTACCGCCGGACGACATCGCTGACGGTCGGGTCGTCGTCCACGACGAGCACGCGCTGCCCCATCGTTCGAGCGTAGAGCGCAGGGCACGGGGCACCATGCGTGGCGGCGGGCCGTAAGCGAACCGTCAGGTCTCGCCGCCGAGGTCCGTCTCGTAGGCCTCGTACAGCAGGTCCGCGCCCTTCTGCCGGTACTGCCACACCTCACGGATGAGGCGATCGGCCTCCCAGCGCACGTCCTCGTCCGTCCCCGGGTCGCGCAGCCGGCCCTCGAGCTCGTCCAGCGCGGTCCGCACCGAGCGGTGCCGGCCGGCGAGGTCGTCGAGGTAGGGGGCCACCCAAGGCGCGTCGTCCAGCACCTCGGCGTAGAGCCCGGAGACCTGTTCGGCGAACGCCGCCTTGAGCTGCGCCACCGCGCGGCTCATCGCGGGCCGCCACGCCGGGTCGCCGACCGGTGTCTGGATGGCGTGTTCCATGCGTTGAATGCCGCCGAGCAGTTCCATGCTGCACCTCCCGCACACTCCATGATGTGACGCGAGACACACTTAGGCAAGATCAGAGGGTCGGAATCTCCTCGAGACCCGCGGGCGTGACCTCGGTCATCCGCTGCAGCCAGGCGTTCACGACGGCCAGCTGGTCCGGGGTGAAGCCCTGGGCGAGGCGGGCCTCGACGGCCTGGACGACCGGCAGCGTCTCGCCGAGGCGAACCCGGCCGGCGCCGGTCAGGAAGATCTGCTGCGAGCGCCGGTCGGTCGGGTGCGGGTGCCGCTCGACCAGGCCGGCCCGCTCCAGCCCGCCGAGCATCTCGTTGGCCGACTGCCGGGCGGTGGAGCACTTGCGGGCCACGTCGGCGACGGACATGCCCGGCTCCTCGTCGAGCATTAGCAGCGACGCGAACTGGGCCAGCGACAGGTCGTACGGGACCAGCGCCTCGGCCACGTGTCCGCGCAGCGCCAGCCAGGCGTGGCGGATGAGGAACGTCGAGCAGGCGGCTTCGGTGGTCATCCAACCATTGTGCGCGCCGGCACTATTGACAGGAACCTGACGATCCTGCGAGTGTGGCAACATGACCGTCAGGGACCTGCCAATCAGCCTACCGCGGCAGCGCCGAGTGTTGTCGGTGCTGGTGTTCGCCGCGGTACTCATATGGATCGACACGACCATCCTCGGCATCGCGCTGGAACGCCTCGCCGACCCGCGCGCCGGCCTCGGCGCCACGCCGGGCCAGCTGCAGTGGGCCGTCGGTTCGTACGCGCTGATCTTCGCCACCGCGCTCTTCGCCGCCGGCGCGCTCGGCGACCGCTACGGCCACCGCACGATCCTCGTGCTGGGTCTGCTCTGCTTCGGCGCCGCCTCGGTGTGGGCGGCCTGGGCCGGCGACGCCACCAGCCTCATCCTGGCCCGCGGCCTGATGGGCCTGGGCGGCGCGATGATGATGCCGACCTCGATGGCGATCATCGGCGCCACGTTCCCGCCCGAGCGGCGGGCCGGGGCGATCGCCGTCTGGGGGGCCTCCAGCGGCGTCGGCGTGGCGCTGGGCCCGCTGCTCGGCGGGGTGCTCGTGGACCACTTCTGGTGGGGCTCGGTGTTCCTGGTGAACCTCCCCGTCGTGGCGCTGGCGCTGATCGGCATCGCGGTGGTGGTACCGAATCCGAAGCTCGCGCAGCGTCGGCGCCCCGATCCGATCGGGCTCCTGCTGTCCACCGCCGGCCTGGCCGCGCTCGCCTACGGGCTGATCGAGGCCGGCCAGGACACCGACTGGGCGCGCCCGCAGGTGTGGATCTCCGTGCTGGCCGGCCTGGCGCTGCTCGTCGCGTTCACGGTCTTCGAGTGGCGCTCCCCCGAGCCCTCGTTCGACCCGCGGCTGTTCCGCAACGGGCGGTTCAGCGCCGGCAACCTCGCGCTGGCCGCGCTGTTCTTCGCCATCACGGGGCAGATGTTCTACGGCAACTTCTACCTCCAGGGTGCCCGCGGGATGAGCGCCCTGGACACCGGCCTGACCTTCCTGCCCGGCGCGATCGGGGTGGCCATCGGCTCCCCGATCGGCGCCCGGCTGGCCAAGCGCTTCGGCGTCGGGGCGGTCAGCGGGGGCGGCCTGCTCGTCGTCGCCGCGGCGTTCCTGGCCAACCTGCTCTTCGACGTGGATACGCCGCTGTTCTGGTTCTGCGCGGTGAGCTTCGTCAGCGGTACCGCCATGGGCCTGACCATCGCCCCGACCGTCGCCGCCGTCATCTCGGTGCTGCCCCTGAACCGCATGGGCGCCGGGTCGGCGGTCAACAACACCGTCCGGCAGGTCGGCAGCGTGCTCGGCATCGCGCTGCTCGGGACGGTGCTCTCCACGACGTACCGGGACCGGATCGAGCCCGCGCTGGCCGGCCTGCCCGCCGCCGCCCGGGACGCGGCCGCGCCGTCGGCCGAGCGCACCCGGGCCGTCGCGGACGCGCTGCACCGGCCCGACCTCGCCAAGTCGGCCAACTCCGCGTTCATCACGGCCATGCACGCCACCGCGGCGTCCGCGGCGGTGGTCGCCTTCCTGGGAGCGGTACTGCTGCTGCTCGCCTTCCGCGCCCGCCGCGCCCCGGCGCCGCAGACCGAGCAGGAGCCGGCCCTGGCCGCGCAGCGGTGAACCGAGCCGCCGCAGGTCGCCACCCGCGTCGGCCTCGGCGGCGTCCCGCGGTGAACGGAGCCGCGCAGCGATGAACGGATCGGCCGCCGGTTACCCGCCCTCGTCGGGGCGCGGGCCGGCGGCCGGGGCGCGGGCACGGGCGCAACGGCCCGGCCACGGCTCAGGCCGACCCGGGCACCGGCGGCCGGTCGTGCAGGATCCGCTGGTAGAGCACGGCCTCCTGCCACTGCCCGTCGAGGTAGAGGTAGTCGCGGGCCCGGCCGAAGCGCTCGAAGCCGTTCTTGTCCAGCACCCGCTGCGAGGCGACGTTGCCGGGCAGCGTGCTGGCCTCCACCCGGTGCAGGCCGAGCTCGGCCTCGGCGACCGCGCACGCCGCGCCGACCGCCGCGGACACCACGCCCCGGCCCTCCTCCGCCGCGTCGATCCAGTAGCCGATGCTCGCGTTGCAGAACGGGCCGCGCACGATCGAGCTCAGCGTCACCATGCCCAGGATCGCCTCGCCGCGGACGATGACGCAGGTCCACGCCTCGCCCGCGGCGTTGCGGCGCACCGCGGTGTCCACCCGCTCGCGCTGCCCCGCGGGGGTCCAGAAGGCCTCCGGCTGAGCCGGCGACGAGCGGCGGAAACGCTCGCGGTTGCGCAGGCTCACCTCGCGCAGCGCCACGTCGTCGTCCGGCTCGATCGGGCGCAGCAGTGCCCCGGCGGGCAGCTCGGCGGGTCTCATCCCCGGCCCATCAACCTTTCCACGTCGGCCAGCTCGGCGGGCATCAGCGGGCCGTGGTCCAGCGCGCCGGCGTTCTCCTCGACCTGCGCGACGGTCCGGCAGCCCGGGATCGGCACTGTCCGGGCATCGTACGCCCACAGCCAGGCCAGCGCGCCCTGCGCGAGCGTCCGCCCGCCCGACGTGAGCACCTGGCGGATGCCGTCGATGCGGGCCAGGAACTCGGGCGTGGGGCGGCCGTCGGTGAAGTACGTCATCCACTCCGGACTGAGCCCGCGCACGTCGTCGCGCGGCAGCTCCGACCCCGCCGTGTAGCGGCCGCCGAGCAGCCCCATGGCCAGCGGGCCGCGGATGATCACGGCCAGGTCGTGGCGCTCGGCCACGGGCAGCACCTCGTAGGAGCCCCGCAGGACCGACATGTCGGCCTGGATCGCGGCGCAGCGCGCGCCGGCGGAGGCGAACGCGTCGGCCCGCTCGGGGAAGTCGGTGCTCCAGCCGTACGCTCGGATGTGCCCCTGCTCGATCAGCTCCTCCAGCACCGGCACGAGGTCCAGCGCCTGTGGGATCGGCAGGCCGTTGATGTGCAGCTGGTACAGGTCGATGCGGTCGGTGCCGAGCCGGCGCAGCGACTCGTGCACGGCCCGGCGCAGGCCCTCCGGGCTGCCGTCGTCCGGCCCGACCTGGCGGGTCTGCTCGTCGAAGGTGCAGCCGAACTTGGTGGCGATCACCACCTCGTCGCGGCGGCCTTCCAGCGCGCGGGCGAGGACCCGCTCGCTGTGCCCGGCCCCGTAGACGTTGGCGGTGTCGAAAAACGTGACACCGAGGTCGAGCGCGCGGCGGATGGCCCGGATCGACTCGTCGTCGTCCACCTCGCCCCAGCCGAACGGCTGATCGCCTCCCCAGAAGGGGCCGCCGATCGCCCAGCAGCCCACGCCGAGCGCGCTGACCTCGATGCCACTGCGTCCCAGGAATCGCGTCTTCGTCATGCCTGCACGCTGCCACCTGGAGCGCGCTCCAGGTCAACAGCGGCCCGGCTCAGCAGGTGGTCTGGACGAGTTCGGCCTTCGCCGAAGCGGCCCATTGATACGGGATCTGCCGGAACCAGTACAGCGGCGGCAAATGCGAGGTCGCCACGTATACCTGTCCCGGGAAACAGCGGGTTACGCGCAGTCGAGCGCGCCATGCATGATCGGCCGTTGTCACAATGACGACAGATTTCCAGCCAAATTCTCTCGCATATCGGGCAATCGCCTCCGCCTCGCCCCGGGTGGTGTCCGGGTCGGGGTGGAAACACAGCAGCGTCACGCCCGGCGGGGCCGGCAGGCACCGGCCCGATGCGGCGTCCGACGGCAGCGTGGACTGCACGAGGTAGTCCGCGCGGCGCGCCTGGGCCAGCTGCGTGGCAAGCCGGTCCCGGTCGTCGTCGCCCGGCCCGGCCAGCTCGACGATCGCGTCGATGTGGGGCGGGAGCACGGGCAGGCGCGGCCACACGAAGTACCGCGCCGTCAATCCAAGAAATGCGATGAGCGCGACCGCCAGGGCGATCAACAAACCTTTCCGCCACCTCCGGACCATTTTTCGAGTGTCGCGGGGGCAACTGAAGAATTGCTGAACGCCTGGCCGGCCGACGGCGTGACCTAGCTCACGAACGCAATATTTCGCGCAATCTGGCGGCAAAACCGGGCGGATCAATCACGAATGCGATATGCCCGCCCGGGAATGAAATCGGCGTTGTGCCCAGCAGCTCGGCAATCGCGTGGGACGTCCGGTCCAGCAACTGCCCGGCGGACTCCTCGCCGAGCCCGATGAGGACCCTCACCGCCCGGAGCGCCTCGATATCGGGCCGGAAGTAGGTCGTGCCGCGCATCTCGTGGCGGAACCAGTGCCGCTCGTCGGCGATCTGCTGCGCGTCCGGCGGGCCCGGCGGCGGACCCTGCTGCTCGGTCACGCCGGCGTTGACGAGGAACTTCTTCCACGCGCCGGGCACGTCGCCGGCCTCGTAGGTGGCGATGATGTCCTCGATCGCGGCGTTGCGCTCGTCGCGGTCCGGCAGCACATCGTTGACCGGCGGCTCGTGGGCGACCACCGTGTGCACCGCCGCCGGGTGCCGCTGCGCCAGGGCCAGCGCGGTGACCGCGCCGCCGCTGGTGCCGAAGACCGCGGCCGGGCCCACATCGACGCGCGCGATCAGCGCGGCCACGTCGTCGGCCCGCTGCTCGGCGCTGGAGTCGGACTCCGGATCGTCGAGCATGCTCGCGCCGATTCCCCGCGGATCCGTGGTGAGCACGGTATGGTCGGCGGCGAGTTGGTCGGCCAGGGGATTCAGGAACCTGGTGCCCATCGGCGCGCCGACCAGCACCAGCAGCGGCCCGTCGCCGCGCAGCTCGTAGTGCAGCGTGGCGCCGGGGACGCGCAGGGTGTCACTCTTCACGTCAAGTACCTCCTTTTCGTGCGCTCAGATAGGAGACCGGCGCGATGGCCCCGACTCGTCGCCTTCTGGCACCCGATTTTGCCGACGATCTCCAGCGGGCCCGCAAGGGCGACGACGACGCCTTCGCCCGGCTCGTCGCGCCGCTGCGCGGGCCGCTGCACGCGCACTGCTACCGGATGCTCGGCTCGGTCCACGACGCCGACGACGCGCTGCAGGACGCGCTGGTACGGGCGTGGCTCGGGCTGTCGGGCTTCCAGGGCCGCGGCTCCCTGCGCGCCTGGCTCTTCACCGTCGCCACCCGCACCTGCCTCGACCTCATCGCCGCCCGCGGCCGCCGCGCGCTGCCGATGGACCTGGGCCCGTCCAGCGAGCACGCCGCGGTCACCGACCAGCCCCGCGACGACGTGGCCTGGCTGAGCCCCTACCCCGACGTCGTGCTCGAGCGGCGGGAGAGCGTGGAGCTGGCCTTCGTCGCCGCGCTGCAGCACCTGCCGGGCAACCAACGGGCCGCGCTGCTGCTGTTCGACGTGCTCGGCTTCGCCGCGGCCGAGATCGCCGCGATGATGGACACCACGGTCGGCTCGGTGAACTCCGCGCTGGCCCGGGCCCGCCGCACGCTGGCCGAGAAGGTTCCGCCGATGCCCCAGCAGCCGACCCTGCGCCGCATCGGCGACGAGCGCATCCGCAAGATCGTCGAGGCCTACGCCACCGCCCTGGAGCACGGCGACGCGGCCGGGCTGGTGGCGCTGCTGACCACCGACGTGACCTGGTCGATGCCGCCGCAGGCGCACTGGTACCGCGGGCTGCCGGCCGTCACCGACTTCGCCGTCCGGCTGCCGCTCGCCACCTGCGGCAACTGGCGCCACCTGCCCACGGCCGCCAACGCCCAGCCCGCCGTCGCCAGCTACCTGCGCCCCGGCCCCGACGGGCCCTACGAGGCCTGGTCGCTCAACGTGCTGACGCTGCGCGAGGACCGCATCGTCGAGATCACGTCCTTCATCGACCTCGCCGTCTTCGACCGCTTCGGCCTGCCGCTCAGCCTCTGACGCCGGCCAGCAGGCCCCAGTGGACGGCCAAGGGGAGGAACAGGGCGCCGGCGGTGACGAGCAGGGTCAGGCGGACGTGCTCCGGGGCGGAGATCTCACCGCGGTGGCGGCGCCAGGCGATCGCGGTGCACACCAGGGCGACCACGGTGGCCAGGGCGAGCAGCTGCAGGAGCAGCCAGGGCAGCGGACGGCCGAGCAGCGTAGGGCCGACGACCTGGGCCGCGACGGCCATCATGAAGAACAGGTAGAGCGGGGCACCGAGGGTCGCGGCCAGGCCGGCGCCGGCCAGCCAGCGGGCCGGGCGGCGCACCGGCGGGGCGAACCGGCGGCCGCGCACCCGCCGGAAGGCGGCCGTCAGCGGGAACGCGGCGAAGCCCACGACGAGGAGCGCGAAGCCGGCGACCTGCAGCCCGAAGGACTCGTACCAGCGCAGCGGCGCGACGGCCGGGACCGGGCCGCCCCCGGCGGGCAGTTCGGCGGCGGTGGGCGCGGGGGCGTCGATCCAGGCCGCCTCGTACCGCCCGTAGTCCGACGGGATGGCGGCCAAGTGGTCGAAGCCGCCGTCGGCGGTCAGGTGGAGGGTGTGCCGTACACCCGGAACGGTCCGAAACGTCGCGTGCGTGTTGCCGGCGTCGTGCAGGGCCCCGGCGATGAGGCGGGCGCTGAGCTCCGGCATGGCGTCGTGGTCCAGCTCGCCCCACTCGGCGAGGACGGGCTGGCGCACCTCCCGCCACCCGGCGAGCGGGTCGAAGTCGCCCTCGGTGAACAGCCCGGCGCCGACCACGGTACGGAAGGCGGGGCCCTGCATCGTGCGGGTCAGCGAGCCGGAGACCCCGAAGTGCCGCAGGTACTCGCCCCACTGCCACCGCGTCTGGACGGCCGGCGCGACGCCGACGGCGCCGGTCGCGATCACGTACTTCACGTCGGCCGACCGGGCCGCGGCGAGCGGGGCGACGAACGCGCCCTCGGAGGCGCTCCACAGGCCGAGGCGGGCCGGGTCGACGTCGGGGCGGGCCGCCAGCAGGCGCAGGCCGGCCAGCGCGTCGTCGGCCAGCACCGAGTAGTCGCGATGGAACAGTGAGTAGCCGACTGTGCGCTTGTCGTAGATGAGCACGACGACGCCGAGCCGCGCGTACGCCTCGGCGTCGGGCCGGATCGCCTGCCGGCCGCGGTTGCCCGCCCCCTGCAGCATCACCATCGCCGGTCGCCGGCCCGCCGCCGAGGCGCCGGCCAGGACCGTCCCGTGCAGGACCACGCCGCCGGCGCCCTCGAACGAGACCTCGGTCGCGGACACGTCGCCGGGGGCCGCCGCCGCGGGGGCCGCGCCCAGCCCGGCGAACCCGGCCATCACGAGCATTACCATCAGCCATCGCTTCATGCCGAGAAGGCTCACCGACGCGGGGCGCCCGGCGCCAAGGTGCAGACACCCGGATCCATTGGGGGGCCTGCCCGGTCGACCCCGACCGGCTCGCTTCCTTAGGTTCATCGCCATGGTTCGCAACGTGATCCGCGATCTCGGGCGGTTGGCGCTCGGCGCCGCGATCGGGCTGCCCGCGCCGTTCCTGCTGGCCCTCGTCCTGCTGTCGGCGCCGGCCACGCCGCTCGGGGGCCTCGGGCTCGTCCTCTTCGCCGCGGCCGCCTGGATGGTGCGCCGCCTGGCCGGCCTGCAGCGCGATCGGTTCGAGGTGCCCCGCCCCTATCGTCCGGTGCCTTCAGGTGTACTGCCCAGGGCCCGCGCCCTGCTCCAGGACCCGGCGACGTGGCGCGACCTGGCCTGGCTGGCGTCGCAGTTCGCGCTCGGGATCGCCGGCGTGGCCGTGGGCTTCGGCCTGTGGCAGGCCGCCCTGCAGTGCCTGACGGCGCCGCTGCTGCGGGCGCTGCTGCCCGACCCCACCGGCTTCGACCCGGCCGTGCTCGAGTTCACGCACCGCTCGGCCGCCCTGGCCTGGCTGCTCGTGCCGGCCGGGGTGGGGCTGGTCTTCCTGGCGTACCGTGCGCCGGGTCTTCTCCTCGAAACCCAGGCCCGGCTGGCCCGCGCGCTGCTGGGCCCGACCGCGAAGGCGCGGCTGTCGGCCAGCGTCGAGCACCTGACCGCCACGCGCGCCGCCGCCGTGGACGCCTCGGCGGCCGAGCTGCGCCGGATCGAACGGGACCTGCACGACGGGGCGCAGGTGCGGCTGGTGGCGGTACGCATGAACATCGGCATGGCCGAGAACATGATCGACGCCGATCCGGACACCGCCAAGGCCCTCATGGCCGAGGCCAAGGCGAGCGCGGGCACCGCCCTGACCGAGCTGCGCGACCTGGTGCGCGGCATCCATCCCCCGGTGCTGGCCGACCGCGGCCTGGCCGGCGCCGTGCGGGCCCTGGCCCTGTCCAGCGCCGTCCCGGTCGACCTGGACCTGCGCCTGGAGCGCCGGCTGACCGCCCCGGTGGAGTCGGCCGCGTACTTCGCCCTGGCCGAGTGCCTGGCCAACGCCATCCGCCACAGCGGCGCCGATACGATCCGGATCGCCGTGATCGACAAGGGCCACCGCCTGAGCATGACCGTCTCCGACGACGGCCGCGGCGGGGCCGACGCCGGCAAGGGCACCGGCCTGCAAGGAATCCGGCGAAGGCTCTCCGCCTTCGACGGCACCCTGCGGATCGCCAGCCCCGCAGGCGGCCCCACCACGCTGGCCATGGAGCTGCCGTGCGCGTCCTGATCGCCGAGGACCAGCCCCTGCTACGCGACGGCCTCACCCGGATGCTGACCGCCTACGGCTTCGAAGTGGTCGCCGCCGTCGCCGAGGGCACCGGGCTGACCGAGGCCCTGCTGGCCCATCGCCCCGACGTCTCCGTGATCGACGTGCGGCTGCCTCCCACGTTCACCGACGAGGGCCTGCGCGCCGTCCTCGCCGCCCGCGCCGAGTCCCCCGCCTTGCCGGTGCTGATCCTTTCGCAGTACGTCGAGCAGCTCTACGCCCGCGAACTGCTCTCCGACCGCAGTGGCGCCGTGGGCTACCTGCTGAAGGACCGCATCGGCGACGTCCAGCAGTTCATCGACGCCATCCGTCAGGTCGCGGCCGGCCACACGGTGATGGACCCGGAGGTCGTGTCCCAGCTGCTGCACCGCCGCAGCAGCCTGGACGGGCTGACCCCGCGCGAGCGGGAGGTGCTCCGCCTGATGGCCGAGGGCCGCTCCAACGCCGCCATCGCCGACGCCCTGACCATCACGGAGAAGTCGGTGAGCAACCTCATCAACGCCCTGTTCGCCAAGCTGGGCCTGCCCCCGTCCACGACCGGCCACCGCCGCGTCCTGGCCGTCCTGGCGTACCTCAATCAGGAGCCCTGATCGCCGCCGGTCGAGGCCGGACATGTACGCCGACATCGATGGCCGCGGTGTACGGTGATGCGCACCGCCGGCGGCCCCGAGCCGTCGCGACTTCTTCGAGCCGCATCTATGAGGAGGCCGAGCACGCTGTGGACCACCACGTCTGGTTCGTCCTCGGAGTACTCCTCGGCAATGGCATCGGCTCCCTGCTGGCCGTGTTCTGCCTGGTCCGGATGACCGACCAGCGGCGGACGGTGCGCAACCGCCTCCTGCTGGTGCTGGTCGCCGCTTGGGCGCTGATCGAGACCGCGCGCGACGACATGCTCTTCGTGGCCGCCACCACCATCCACATGAGCGACTACGAGGTCCACTTCTTCCTGGCCCCGAGCATGGGCCTGACCGCGATCGCCGTGCTGTTCACGGTGGGCATCTTCTGGTTCGCCGCCGCGCACCCGCGACCACTGTGGACGATCGGCGGCGGCATCGCGGCCGGTCTGCTGATGACCGCGATGAGCCTGCAGGCGGCATTTTCCGGCCGTACCGATACGAGCACGACGATCGATGTCGCCAACGCCGCGATGATCGCCGCCGGGCTCGGCGTGACGACCGGGATGGCCGTGTGGCTGGGAACCGGGGCCACCAGCCGCCAGGCGAGAGCGACCGCCGTCACGCTGCTGGCGGTCGGCCTGACGATCGTCCAGTACCTGATCAGCGCCGAGGTCACGACCGATCCGTCCGTCACGGTCAACAGCGACGCCGGGATCAACCCCGTCCAGCTGGCCGTGTTCACCGCGGTGGCCTTCGGAGTCCGGGCCATCGCCCTCACCGTCATGAGCATGATCGAGGAGGGCCGCCCCGACCCCGCGGCGGACCAGATCGACGTCCACGGCATCCGGTAGCCAGCGCGGTCTAGCTAGTCGGTGCGCCTCATGGCGAGCCTTGCAGGTAGCCGGCCACCGCCGACGAGAACACCCCGGCGGGCAGCGCCAGCGACGGGCTCGCCGATGGCAGCTCGGGCAATGCGGCCAGCCCGGCGGTGAAGCTCCCACGGTGCGCCGCCGACGACTGGCCCGCCGCGGTGCGCCAGTAACGGTCGGCCGCGACGTCGAACTCGACCAGCCCGGCCTCGGCCAGCCGGCTGACCGCCGCGACGAACTCGTCCTCCCGTGGAATCGCATGGTTCAGGTAGTCCGCCACAGCGATCACCTGGCGCAAGGACGACCCACGGGCCGGGTCCTCCCCGCCGATCGACCGCAGCATCCACACGTCAGAGAGTGTCCAGCCTTCTGCCAAAGCGGTCTCCGTTCGTCGTGCGGGGCCATCGCACGGTGCACCAGGTGAGCGTCGTCGATCTCGATGCCCGTCGCGGGTTGTGACACCCTGTATCCCGACCGGGTGACATCGGGGGGAGAACCATCTATGACGCAGTGGAACGGCCAGTCTTATGACATCACGCCGGTCGACGGGGGGCACGGTCCGGGCAACGCGCAGCCCTACTCGGCGCAGCCGTACTCCGCGGCACCGCAACCGGCGTACCAGCCGTCTCCGCCGCCGCAGCGCAGTGCGCGGATCTTCGCGCTCATCGGCAGTCTCGTGGTGCTCGCCGTGGTAGCCGTCGGCATCGTGGTGGTGATCGCGATCCGGCGCCAGTCCGACGACAAGCAGGCCACCGAGAACAAGGCCGTCACGCCGTCCGCGGCGACGAGCACCGAAGCGCCGCAGACGGGGCCGATCGACATGTGCCTCGTCGGCAATTGGAAGCAGTTGGAGTACAAGTCGACGTTCGACTTCACCGACCTCATCGCCGACGGCAAGCCGCTCGGCAAGGTCAGGGTCACCGGCTCCGGCGTGCAGCAGGAGATCACCGCCGAGGGCGACTCCGTCTCGGACTACTCGGCAGTCACGTACACCGGCAAGGCCGCCGACGGACGCGCGGTCACGCTGCAGTTCAGCGGTCAGTACCGCCAGAGCCTGCGCACGTCCAACCACCAGATCCTGTTCAGCGCCAAGACCGGCACCATGACGATGACCGTCCTGGTCGACAACAAGCAGGTCCTCAAGACCAACCCCACCGGGACGAGCAACCCGCAGCCGTACACCTGTGGCGACAACCGGTGGACGACCACGTCGCTGGTCGACCCCGACGCGGCCGCCACCTTCGTGCGGACCTACTGATGAGCGGCCCCTGCCTCGTGGCAGGGGCCGCCGGCCTCAGGGCCTACGGGTAGTTCGTCACCTTGACCGGAGTGGTGCCCGATGGCGTGACCGCACCCGTGTCGTTGATGACGTGGGTGATGGTGCCCTTGAAGTTGAGCGATACGGTCAGCACGCTGTGGAACCGCACGCCGGCGGTGTTCGGCACCTCGAACGAGTGGTAGAGGTTCACCGCGGGGTTGGTGTTGAAGAAGCAGTAGCTGCCCAAGCCCCATGCCTCGTGCGTGGTGACGTTGGGCCCCACCTTGTACGCGGCGTACCCGTTGAGCCCGTTCGGTGCCATCCAGGATGCCTGGTCCGGCACGTCGTACGGCGTCTCGTTCTGGAAGAAGATCGTCTTGCCGTTCTGGCCGTTCCAGACGACCTCGTACTTCTGGTAGTGCTCGACGAACAGGCCGGTCGCCAGGACGTTGTTGCCGTTGACCAGCACGCCGGTGTCCGCCGTGTTGATCGTCCAGCCGACGGTGCCCGCGTTGCCATGGTCGGCGCGCCAGGCCCAGGTGTGGTCGACGATCACGTTGTTGCTGTTGACGACGAGGCTGTTCGTCGCCTTACCCACAGCCGCGCCGCCGATGCGGAAGAACACGTCCTGCAGCGTCGTCGGGTTGGCCGTGTGGTCGGCGGTCGAGCCGGACGGGCCGACCGTCAACAGGGCCGCCGAGTTGGTCGTGCCCGCGTCGAACAGCAGACCCTTGATCCGGACGCCGTCGACGTCGGCGACCTGCAGGGCGTTGACCCCGTTGTCCGGGATGAGCGTCGGGTACCCGATGCCGAGCACGACGGTGTTGGCCCTCGTCACGTTGAGGGTCTGGTTGAGGTGGTAGACGCCGGGGGTGAAGAACAGGTTGCAGCCCGACGCCAGCGCGGCGTTGATCGTCGAGGCGGTGTCGGCCGTCTTCACGACATAGAACTGGCTCATCGGCAGCGACGAGCCGGGTGTACTGCCGCCCGCCCAGCTCGGGCCGGAGGCGTTGGTGCGCAGCGAGGGCAGGAACACGCGGTACTTTCCGGTGCCGTCGATGTACAGGTACGGCACGTCACGGGACACCGGAGTGGTGCCCAGCGTGGTCATCGGCGGCGTCGGGAAGGAGTTCGCCGGGGCACCCGTGGTGCCGGAGAACACCATGTTCCACACACTGCCGTTCCAGCTGCCGAGGGCGCTGTCCTTGGTGTACCACTGCTGCTGCGAGGCGGACGAGACCTGCCCCGACACCCTCGTGTCGGAGATGTAGCCACCACTGGCGAAGCCGAAGCTCGCCGGGTAGAGCCACAGGTTGCCGCGGACGTCGATCCGGCGGAACGGAGCGGCCTGCGACACCGCCCAGCGGTCGGAGCCGCTGCTCGGGACGATGCTCAGGTTCTCCGCCGAACGCCAGAAGTTCTGCGTCGCGTTGCCGGCATCGGAGGCGTTGAAGGCGTCCACCGTGACGTCACCGTTGATCGTCACGCCGCCCGGCTCCTGACCGAGGCCGGCGACCGAGGTGTAGAAGCCGACATCGTCGCGCACGTTGTACGTGCCCGGCTTGAACAGGTGGGCCACCCGCCGGCTGGCCATCTGGGCGGTCTGGGTGTCCTTCTGCGCGTTGAAGTCGGCATCGAGCTGCGCCTGGATGGTCGCGGTGGACATGCTCGGGTCGAAGATGCGCGTGTTCGGGCCGAAGTCCGGGATGTCGGGCTGGGTCGTACATGAGGTCGCGGTGCTGATCGTGTAGGTCGCACTGGCCACCGCGGAGTCCGTCTGACCGGCCAGCACGCCGATCGCCCGCACCGTGGTCGTCGCCGAAATCGTGAGCGGACCGGTGTACAACGTCGAAGCCGCCGTAGGCGTCGAGCCATCCAACGTGAACCGGATGCTCGCCCCCGCCGTCGCCGTCGCAAGGCTCACCGACTGCGGGGTTGCGTACGTCCCGCCCGGCGGGTTGAACGTCGGCGTGGCAACCGTGCCGGCAGCGCTGATCGTGTAGGTCGCGCTGGCCACCGCGGAGTCCGTCTGACCGGCCAGCACGCCGATCGCCCGCACCGTGGTCGTCGCCGAGATCGTGAGCGGACCGGTGTACAACGTCGAAGCCGCCGTAGGCGTCGAGCCATCCAACGTGAACCGGATGCTCGCCCCCGCCGTCGCCGTCGCGAGCGTCACCGACTGCGCGGTCGTGTACGTCCCGCCCGGCGGGCTGAACGTCGGCGTGGCAACCGTGCTGGTGCCACCCTGGGTGTAGAAGAAGTGCGGCGTATCGAACTGCGGGCCGTTCTTCTCGTAGGTGAACCAGTACTCCAACACGAAGCCACTGGTCAGCGAGCCGACGGTCTGCTGCCAGGTCCCGGCGTTGTTGGTCATGCGGAAGTTCTGCTGACCAGCGTTGGGGGAAAGATAGTGGACGTCGACATAACGGGCGGGGGTCGTCGGCGTGAACGAGATCTGGGCCTGCGTCGCGCTCAACTGCGTGACGCTCTGGGTGTAGTCCCCGGGCGCGGCAGCAGCTGGGCCACTGCTGCCGACAACGACCAGGACGACGGCGGACGCGGCGACAGCCAACTTGGCCAGACCGGTACGCCACAGCGATTGATGTTGAGCTGGGTCTCGACGGCTCCAATTCATGGGGTGAACGCCTCCAAGCATCGAAATGCGGCGGGGTTGGGCGGCGCGATGTGAGAGCGCTCTCACACGTAGCGTGACGGTAGACTGGCAACTCTGGCAACGGAAGAGTTACACCCCAGAAACATTTTGTCGGACATAAACCGACGTGAATCAACGATGCAGCCGTTTTGCTTTCGTCCGCATCACTCCGCCCCCGCCGGGAAATGCCACAAGATCCGACACCCGAGCGCCAAGCGGGAAGCACGCGAAGCCTCCAGCCCACCGACGGCGGACGATGCCTGCTCCGAACCGGCGACCCCCAGCCGCGCCGATCTTCAACCGGCAAACGGTGCGCCGGCCGGCAGGATTAACCGATCGTGATCAGATTCTCCCTGGAGCCGGGGCTCGAGCGGGCGCGGCTGGCCGGCACCGGGATCTCGTTCCGCAAGATCTCCCGCCGGCGGTGGGGGTAACGCTCGCTTATGGACCAGCCAGTTGCCTGATAGTAGCCTTCTGGCCCTATACTCAACTCATGCCTATCCGCTGGACCAGGACTCAACAGGCCAGTGATGACCCGGCGGCCGGGACCATGAGGCGATCGAGACTGCAGAGGGCAGGCACGACATGACAGTCGCATCGAACCTGCCCAACCGGCCACTCACCCTGGACGACGTCACCCGCCTCGCCGAAGCCGACAGCAACCACCGCTTCGAGCTGAGCGAAGGGAACCTAGTCGTCATGCCGCCAAGCACGTGGCGCCACCAGGAGATCAGCGGCCTGCTCTCCACATGGTTCGTAATGCGCGGCTATCGAGGTCGCGTGAATATCGCACCCGGCGTGCGGACCGCGGCCGACGAGCTCAACGGCCGGATCCCGGACCTCGTGGTCACCAAGGGCCCCGTGCCGGACGAGACGGTCTGGCTCGACCCGGCATCGGTCGCACTCGCTGTGGAGATCATCTCCAAAGGCTCGGAACGCATGGACCGCTGGCTCAAGCCGGTCGAATACGCCGAGGCCGGTATCCCACTCTTCTGGCGCGTCGAACCCGACGACATCGTCGTACAGTTCCGTCTCGACGGCAATCGCTACGCGGAGTACGGCTCAGTTGCGCTCGAGGATCTCCTTGCCGGCGAGGTTCCCGAACTGAGCTGAACTCACCATCACCGGTTGCGCTCGACCGACTGCAGTCCACGGTCAATAGCGCCGTCGGCGGCCCGATGCAGATCTCGACGCTCGCAGAATTGCCACCAGGCGCCGCGTACGGTGCTCGCTCCGAAGTACCCATCGAAGTGGGGCAAGCCGAACGAGTGGTGCGAGACCGGCTACAACAACCCCCACCGTCGCGGCGCACACCCCAAGCAGGTCCATAGCGTCGATGTTCAGGGCTCGCGTCGTGCGTGGGAATACCGACTTGCCGGTCGACTTAGCGTCCCGACCTTGTGTCCGACCTGCCTGGACCAGGCCATTTACCGATCCGCCACCTGGACCGCTCGGCCCACGTGAGGTCTGGAAACAACTTCGGCGGCCCTCCCATCGGGGATATGGCCGCCGAAGTTGGTCTCCAGTGGAGGTAACGATGGCTTACTTTAACCCCCATCGACGCAACGCCTGACGGCCAGGAGCGCAAGTGATCTCCTCGCGGATCGGATGCGCTTCGCTCGCATATCGAAAGGCTGACCGTCGCGAAACGAAGGGGAGATCGACCGCACTCCGGACGGCTTCATCGACGCAGCCTTCCGGCTGGGGCCGGCCATCCGGCACGAAAGTGCGGTAACCCGGATCGACTATGCGGAAAGGGTCGTCCGCGGAGGACTGCCAGAGGCGGTCGCCCGCACCGACGCGCGCCGCCGGCGCCGTTTCCTCGACTCCTACGTGCAGAATCTGATCGACCGAGAAGTGACTCAGCTGGCCGAGATCGAGCGAGCACCGCAGTTGACCACACTGATCCGCTTGCTCGCCGCGCGGTCCGGCCTTCTCGTTGCCGCCGGAAGTCTCGAGTCGGAACTTCAGCTGTCCCGTCCCACCATCGCGCGGTACATGCAGCTTCTTGAAGAGGTCTTCCTGGTCAAGCGCATACCCGGCTGGTCACGCAACCTTGGCACCCGCGCCACCAGCACCGCCAAGCTCGTCTTCATCGACTCGGGAATCGCCGCCCGCCTGCTCGCCTTGGACGGTCACGCGCTTCGCCGTCCCGGCGCCCCATTCGGTCCGCTACTCGAAGGCTTTGTGCTCTCCGAACTGGCCCGCCAGACGACCTGGTCCCAGGAACTCGTCGACATCTACCACTAGCGCGACCACAACAAAGTCGAGGTCGACGCGGTCCTGGAAAGCCGCCAAGGCCAGGTCATCGGCATCGAGATCAAGGCGTGACGGAGTCACGTCAAGCTTAACCTGCGCGCACGGCCTCGCCGACGAAGTCCACCCCTGCCCACCTCGATGCGTCACGTCCCACACCGCCCGCCACCGCCGCGTCGGGAACCTCGGCGCTACCCATCGCGGCTGCCCCCAGAAGGCCGGCCCTCGGTCCAGCCGGACGAGTCGAACGCCTGTTAGCTAGACTGTTAGCTAAGGAGGTCCAAGTGTCCGAAGCAGCCGCATTCAACATCCACGACGCCAAGACCAACCTCTCGAGGATCATCGACCGCGTTGAGCACGGCGAGGAGATCGTCATCAGTCGGGCCGGCACACCGGTGGCCAAGGTCATCCCCTTGAACCGCCGAGTCAACCGCGTCGGCCGCGGCTCGCTCGCCGGCCGCCTGACCATGGCTGAGGACTGGGACTCATCCGATGTCAACGACGCGATTGCCCGTGACTTCGGCCTGACGTCGTGAGCCTTCTCCTCGATACACACGTCGTCTTGTGGTGGCTCGCCAACGATCCAACCCTGCCCGACGACATCAAGGACCAGCTCGACCACGAGCCGGACGTCTACCTGAGCGCGGCAACCGTCTGGGAAGTGGCCATCAAGCAGGCCCTCGGCAAGCTCCAGCCAGCCGACCTACCTGAGCGCGTCCGCGACGCCGGCTTTCGACCCTTGCCGATCACCGCCGAACACGCCATCGTCGCCGGCCGCCTGCCCCTGCTGCACCGCGATCCCTTCGACCGGATGCTCATCGCCCAGGCCCAGGTCGAAGGCCTGACACTGGCCACCCGCGATCCCGAAATCCAGAAGTACGACGTCAGCGTCCTTCCGCTCTAGCGCGGAACCGCAGGCCCCATTCGGCTCCCGCACACTGCGCCGAACGAGCTGCCGCGGCCCCTACGCAACCATGCGCCCAAGAGCGGCTCCACGACGCGATCGCGGACGCGGAGTCGGGGCCATTGCGCGACGAACTGGCCGCCGCGCTCCGACGCGGCGCGGAGAGGTTGCCGGGTTCCTCAATCTCGAGACCGAACGCATCCGGATCACCGAGGCGACCAGGCACGAGCTGGTTCGCTCATACAACTCACCGAGCCAAGCCGCGGTCGAAGTCGTCAAAACGCTGAATCCAGGCCGTCAACATCCCGAGACGAACGGTTGGCGCTTCTTCTACGCAGAGGATGGACAGCTCATCGATCGGCACCGCCGTCGCCGGCCCTAGAACGGCCGTCCGCCCAGCAAAGCGGTGGCCCACCGAATCGGTGGGCCACCGCTTTGATCATCTCCAGTGGAGGTGCCGGGAATCGAACCCGGGTCCTTCGTCGCTTTGTTAGGGCTTCTCCGAGCGCAGCTCGCTGTGCCTCTACTCGGCCCTACCAATCACGCGAGCGAGTTGGTATGACGGGCCCAGTCACGATTAATCTCGCCGCGCGAGCCCCGTGACGAGACTCGGTTGGCCAGCCTTCTAGCTGATGCCGGTTACTGGGCCGAAGGCGATCCCAGACCGACAGAACTTCACCCTAGCTTAGGCAGCGAGAGCGAGTTCGGAGCGCTTGTAGTTGGCGCTTATAACTTTCCGACGACTGATTCGCGAGACAACGTCGGCTTCCTCGGCTCGCTTCCCCTATCGCCACAAACAAAGTCGAAACCAGTCACCCCCGCGCGGGTGGTGGTGGCTGTCGCACCACCTCGGTGCGACGGATCAAGCGTAACGCTTCCCGGCCCGAACTTCATCCCGGTATGCCGGTGCAAGGGTGGCCGTTGATCTGACAGGTGAACGGTCCGTTGCGGACGCCCAGGCCCGCCACCTCGAAGCGGAAGGCGGCGGAGGCGGAGGGGGCGATCGTGCGGGTGGCGTCTACCGGGGTGAAGATCACGCGGAGGCCGGAGCGGGACATCACGGCGCCGTCGACGTTGCGGACGTTCAGGTCGAGCAGGGGCAGGACGATGGCGACGGTCCAGTCGTCGGCCGCGGCCGGGCCGGGGTTGGTGATGGTGAGCGTTACGCGGTACGACGTGAGGGTCAGGTTTTCGGTTTTGTAAGTCGCGGTCGGCTGGGCCAGGCCGACCGTGCTGGGGGTGGACGGGCTCGGCGTGGGGGACGCCACCGGGGCCGACGAGCGGGTCGCGGCGGGGGCGACCGGACGGGGGGTCGAGGCCTGCGGCGCGGCCACGGCCGGGGCGCTGGCCTGCAGGGGTGACGAGGTGTCGCCGCCGGTGTGCGGAGGGTCCGCGGGGTGCAGCGCGGTGGCCTTGCCGATCAGGACGCCGGCCATGGCGAGCAGCAGCAGGGCGGCGGCGCCCGTTGCGACGGCCTGGCTGCGGCGGTCGGCCGACCAGTCGCGGGCGCCCGCCAGCCATCGCCATCCCCGGCGTACCGCGATGCCGCCCCTCACCGCCATGTCTCCCAGCCGCGCCGTGCGCACCGTGGCGGGGCGAGAGGCGACACGCTGGGCGGGGACGGGCTCCGTCGGCACCTTGGCCACGCCGGTCGTGTGGGCGCCCAGGACGGCGGCGGCGAAGCCGGGGACGGACGTGGTCGGGCGCGGGCCCGCGGTCGAGCGGCGCTGCGAGCTCAGGCCCGGCGCCGAGCGGCTCGGCGAGTTGACCTGCCGCGGCAGGCGGTTGAACGGCCCGCCGGCGTTGCGCCACTGGGACGTCGTCGCCGGGGGCTCGCCGGCGTCGGGTTCCTCCGCGGCGATCCTCGCCAGCGCGGCGCTCAGGAGGCCTTCCAACACGGAGGTGTACGTCGAGAGCAGCACCCTGCGCCGCATCGTCCCCTGCGGGCCGAGGAACCCGCTCTGGGTCAGCGTGAGGTGGCTGCCACCCTCCCGTTCGGTGAGGGTCATCGCCACGACCGTGTGCAGGTTGGTGCCCTGGCAGCGCAGCACCAGCCGGTGCGGGGCCTCGATCGTGACCAGTTCGCCCTCGATCGGGTCTTCCAGGCCTTCCAGGTCGTGGGCCTGGAAGGTGAACGTGCCGTTGTCGCGGACCATGAACCGGGCCGTCGGCAGCCATTTGGTGACGAGATGGGCCTCCGTGAACGCGCGCCACACCAGCGACGGTGGCTGCTCGAGGTCCACATCGACCCGAATCTCGGTCACGCACGGACTATATGGCCTCAACGCATTGCTTGCCGAGTGCGCGCGCGATACTCACGCGCGCGGGAGCGCTTACTCCGCGTTTCCCTTGCCGCGGCGGCCCATAACGCGAGCGATCTCGCGGTCGGCGTCGCGTTTGGCCAGTGTCTGGCGCTTGTCGTAGGCCTTCTTACCGCGCGCGAGGGCGAGTTCGACCTTCGCCCATCCGTCGGAGAAGTACACCGAAAGCGGCACCAAGGTCAGGCCGCTCTCCCGCACCTTTACCCCGATCCGGTCGATCTCCTGCCGCTTCAGCAGCAGCTTCCGGATCCGCCGGGGGGCGTGGTTGGTCCAGGTGCCCATCGTGTACTCCGGGACGTGCATCGCATGCAGGAAGACCTCGCCGTCGGAGATCTGTCCAAACGCGTCCACGAGGGAGCAGCGCCCGGCCCGCAGTGACTTGACCTCGGTCCCGGTCAGCGAGATGCCGGCCTCGAACGTGTCGAGGATCTCGTAGTCGTGGCGCGCCTTCCGGTTGGACGCGACCAGCTTGCGTCCCTTTTCGCGCGGCATCGACCCCTCCAGCATTTACTCGACCGGTCTGAAGAGTATCGCGCCCGGCAAGACCATTTTGCCGCCGGCGCGGCGAAGGGCTCGCGCCGCCGAAGATCATCTCGATAAGTCGGGCGCTGCGCGCCACGACTTATCGAATTTTTCGCCTGACGACCTTTAAATCCGACATGTCGTGGCGCGCAGCGCCCGACATGTCGGTTATCGGCGGAGACCGGGGGTTCAGCGTGCCGCGGCATGCCAGCACCCGACATGCCGGGCATCGGCGAAAAGCGGGCGGTTCGGCAGGTCGCGGCACGTCAGCACCCGACATATCGGGCATCTGCAGTTACCGGGTGGTTCAGCACCCGACGTGCCCGGCATCCACGGGAAGCGGGCGGTTCAGCAGGTCGCGACGCGCCGCCGGGCATCAACGGAGACGGGCGGTTCAGCAGAGGCAGGCGGGGAGCCAGTCCAGGGGCTGGACCGGGGAGCCGTTCAGGCGCACCTCGAAGTGGAGGTGGTAGCCGGTCGACGCGCCCGTGGTGCCCACGCGGCCGATCAGCTCGCCGCGCCGGACGCGCTGGCCCACGCGGACCAGGATCGCCGACTGGTGGGCGTAGCAGGTGGCGAGTCCCTTGCCCTGGTACAGGCCGTGGGAAATGCAGGTGTAGTTGCCGTTGCCGCCGGACGGGCCCGCGCGCACCACCACGCCGTCGGCCGCGGCGACGATGGGCTGGCCGCCGCCCGCCGCGACGTCGATGCCGGCGTGGAGTTGGTAGACCTTGTACACCGGGTCGAAGCGCATCCCGAAGTTGCTCGACTTCCAGCCGTGCACCGGCATCAGGAAGAACGCGCCGCCGGACGACGGGCCGACGGCAGTGGTCAGCGGGGCAGCGCTGCCACCGCCGCGGGAGGAGGCCTTCGCCTTGCGGGTCTCGGCGTTGGCCTCGGCCCGCAGTTGTTCGGCCACGCGGTCGCTCTCCCGCTTCAGCTCCTGGTACCGGGCCAGGACAGCGCTGCGCTCGGCGTTCGCCGTGGCCTCAGCGCGGGCGCTCAGGTCGAGCAGGTTCTGCACGTCGGCGGCGGCCTTCTCGGCGCCGGCCTGGGCGGTGCGGGCATTGGCGAGGCTGCGCTCGGCGTCGGCGGCGGCCTGGTCGGCGCGCTGCTGGGCCAGGACGGCGACGTTGCTGCGCTGCTTGGCCGACATCCGGGCGACGGTGAGCTCGTCGATGGCTTCCCGCTTGGCCTGGGCGACGTGGTCGAGGTACTCGATGCGCACCGCCAGGTCGGTCGGGTCCGAGATGTCGAAGATCGAGTTGAACTGGGCGAAGCCGCCGCCCTTGTACGCCGCCGCGGCGAAGACCGACACGTCGACCTTGGCCGCGTCGACCTGCCGCTGGGCGTCCCGGTAGGCATCGTCGGCGGCGTCCATGGCGGCGTCGGCGGCATCGCGGTCGCGCTGGGCCTGCCGGGCCGTGGCGTCGGCGGCGATGACCTTGCCCTTGGCGTCGGCCATGTCGGCCTGGGCCCCGGGCAGCGCGGCGGCGGCGCGGTCATGGTCGGCGGCGGCCTGCTGGGCCTTGTCCGTGGCCGCCTCCAGGGTCGCCTGGGTCTCCTGCAACTGCCTGTCGAGGCGGGCCTTGTCGTCTCTCGTGTCGGCGTGCCCGGCCGCGCCCGGCCCGAGCAGCATGACGACCGCGCCGACGACGGCGAGGATCCGGGTTCGGTTCACGGAAGCAACCCTCCAGTACCACTTGAGGGTCACCGTATGCTGACATAGCTGGATAAGTCCGCATTTCCGGGGGAAAAGCACCAATCGTGGGGTGACGCCCACGCGAACGGGCATGCCGAACGCGGCCACCAGGGAGCGCTGCGAGGGCAAGGCGCACCCAAGGATCCAGACGCGAGCGCACACGCTGAACACCCCGCGAACACGCAAGCGAAGACGCCACACGAGGACGCACGCGCAG
Source organism: Dactylosporangium sp. NPDC051485 (assembly GCF_040682015.1). Classification (NCBI taxonomy): domain Bacteria; kingdom Bacillati; phylum Actinomycetota; class Actinomycetes; order Micromonosporales; family Micromonosporaceae; genus Dactylosporangium; species Dactylosporangium sp. NPDC051485. Next base: position 10,634 of record NZ_JBFAZW010000008.1, on the reverse strand, counting down.
ACGTAGGCCAGGGACGCACGCGCAGAGCGCCGCGCGGAGGCCCACGCACGCGCGGGGCAAACGCAAAGGGCGGGCCCCCGAGTGGGGACCCGCCCTTGCGAGGGCCGCGGCGTCAGACGCGCACGTAGAAGCGCAGCGTGACCCAGGCGGTGACGGCGCTCACGAGGCCGCCAGCGCCGGCCAGGACCGGCAGCATCAGCCAGATGTTGCTCCAGTCGACCGGTAGTAGCACCGTTGTCAGCGCCTTGAGGGAGCCGTCGATGAAGAATACCTTCGCGGCTATCAGGGCGCCGAAGCCGAGGATCGCGCCGATCAGGCCGGCGAAGACCGCCTCCAGGACGAACGGCATCTGGATGAACCAGTTCGAGGCGCCGACGAGCTTCATGACGGCGACCTCGCGGCGCTTGCTGTACGCCGCCACCTGGATGGTGTTGGCAACCAGCAAGAGCGCGGCCGCGCCCTGGACCACGGCGACGGTCAGCGCCAGCGTCTGCAGCGCGCCGAGCAGGTCGAAGACCCGTTTCAGCAGCTGCTTCTGGTCGATGATGTCGCTGACGCCCTCTTGGCTGCGGAACTGGTCGGCGAAGTCCTGGACCTTGTTCGGGTCCTTGAGCTTGATGCGGAACGACTCGGGCAGCGAGTCCTTCTTCACCGAGTTGATCAGGTCAGGGGCGTCCTTGAACTGCTCGGTGAAGCGGGTCCAGGCCTCGTCCTTGGTCTCGTGCTTGTACGAGTCGACGAGGGCATTGGACTTGATCGCGCTCTCGATGTTGCTGCGCTGGTCGTCTTTGACGTTGCCGTTGAGGAAGACCGAGACCTCTACCCGCTGGTAGAAGAAGTCTTCCATCTTGCCGACCTGGAAGAAGAGCAGGAGGCTCGCGCCCAGCATGGTCAGCGACACCGTCATCGTGATGATCATGGCGATCGTCATCGTGACGTTGCGCCAAAGCCCGGTCAGGACTTCGGACAGGACGTATCTCACGCGCATCGGGTGGGGGTTTCCTTCCCAGCGGGCCCAGCAGGAGGACGGGGGCGGTGCGGACTAGGGCTGGAGGTCAGCCGTAGACACCGCGCGGCTGGTCCCGCACGATCCGGCCACTTTCGATCTCGACGACCCGGCGCCGCATCTGGTTCACGATGTTGGAGTCGTGCGTCACCATGACGACGGTCGTGCCGGTGCGGTTGATCCTGTCCAGCAGTCGCATGATCTCGATCGACGTGTCCGGGTCCAGGTTTCCGGTCGGCTCGTCGGCGAGGAGGATCAGCGGCCGGTTCACGAAGGCCCGCGCGACCGCGACGCGCTGCTGCTCGCCGCCGGACAGCTCGTGGGGATAGCGGTGTTCCTTGCCGCCGAGACCGACGAGCTCGAGCACCTCGGGCACGACGCGGCGGGCGACGCCCTTCGACTTGCCGATGACCTCGAGGGCGAAGGCCACGTTCTCGTACGCCGTCCGGTTCGGCAGCAGCCGGAAGTCCTGGAACACGCAGCCGATCTGACGGCGGAACGCCGGGATGCGCCACGAACGCATCGACGTCACGTCGCGCTCGTTCACGACGACCTTGCCCCGGTTGGGGGTCACCTCGTGGAGCAGCAGCTTGATGATCGTGGACTTGCCTGAGCCGGAGGGACCGATGAAGAAGACGAACTCGCCCTTCTCGATGTTGACGGAAACATCGTCAAGGGAGGGGCGAGACGCCTTCGGATACGTCTTCGTCACGTGGTCAAGCCGAATCACGGGACGTGAGTCTACGCGGTGTGACAAGCGCGCCAAGTACACGGCGTGCGTCATGTGCGCTTTGCCGGGAATGCGGACCCGACGAGGGGACGCGAAGCCCAGGGCAGCGCTGGATTCCACACTGGAGTGTGATGTACATAACAATTTTCACAGCGGAATCAGCGCTACGTTACGTGATTGACGGACTCCGCTGAGACGATCATTCGGCCGAGCTGAGCTCCCGCTGCTTGCGCCAGCGAATGCCGGCGTCGATGAAGGCGTCGAGGTCGCCGTCGAAGACCGCGGTGGGGTTGCCCGTCTCGTGCTCCGTGCGGAGGTCCTTGACCATCTGGTACGGGTGCAGGACATACGAGCGCATCTGGTCGCCCCAGGAGCCGGCCACGTCGCCGCGCAGCGCGTCCATCTTCGCCGCCTCCTCGGCCCGCTTCACCGCCAGCAGCTTGGCCTTCAGCACGCCCATGGCGGTGGCCTTGTTCTGGATCTGGGAGCGCTCGTTCTGGCAGCTGACCACGATGCCGGTCGGGATGTGCGTCAGGCGCACCGCCGAGTCGGTGGTGTTGACGCCCTGGCCGCCGGGGCCGCTGGAGCGGTACACGTCCACGCGCAGATCGTCGTCGGGGATCTCCACCTCGTCGGTCTGCTCGACCACGGGCACGACCTCCAGCGCCGCGAACGACGTCTGGCGGCGGCCCTGGTTGTCGAACGGGCTGATGCGCACCAGCCGGTGGGTGCCCGACTCCACGGAGAGCGTGCCGTAGGCATACGGCGCCTTGACCGCGAAGGTGGCCGACTTGATGCCGGCCTCCTCGGCGTAGGAGGTGTCGTAGACGTCGGTGCTGTAGCCGTGCCGCTCGGCCCAGCGCAGGTACATCCGCAGGAGCATGTCGGCGAAGTCCGCCGCGTCCACGCCGCCGGCCCCCGCCCGGATCGTCACGAGGGCCTCCCGGGCGTCGTACTCCCCGGAGAGCAGCGTGCGGACCTCCAGCTCCTCGATCGACTTGCGCAGGCCGGCGATCTCGTCGCCGACCTCGTGCAGCGACGAGGCGTCGCCCTCGGCCTCGGCCAGCTCGAGCAGGACCTGAGCGTCGTCCAGCCGGGACCGGAGGCGCTCGAGCTTGGTGATCTCACCCTGGACATAGGACAGCCGTGAGGTCACCTTCTGCGCGGCAACCTGGTCGTCCCACAGATTGGGAACGGACGCCTGCTCCTCGAGATCGGCCTTCTCCTTGCGCAGGCGGTCGAGGTCGAGCACGGCCTCGATGTTGCGCAGGGTGTTGTCGAGGTTCTTGAGCGACTCGGCGTGGTCCGGAGCATTCACGCATCAAGACTACGCCGCGCGGCGCACGGTTATTTCTCCGGCGCGGCCAGCTACTTTCCCGGCGCGCTCTTGAGCCAGGTGAGCGCGGCCTTGTGGTAGCCGACCGCGAACTCCAGCGAGGCGGAGAAGAAGTCGTCGCCCGACTTCTTGGCCTCCTTGGCCATTTCCCGCGCCTCGGTGAGCGCCGCGGTGTGGTACTCCTGGGCCTGGGCGTACACGTCCTGCAGCTGGGCCGCGGACTGCTGGGCGCCGAACGCGACCCGCAGCGCCACCGGGTTGCGCAGCGACTCCCGGCCGGCCGGCTCGGACAGCCACCTGGCGAACGCCCGCTTGCCCGCCGGGGTGATCGCATAGGGCTGGCTGGAGCGGGCGCCGGGCTTGCCGAGCTTGACGTAGCCGGCGTCGGCCAGCGCGGGCAGCTCGCGGTAGACCTGGCTGCGCGTCATCGACCAGTACGGCCCGAGCCGGCGCTGGGCAGCGGCCATCAGCTGCCCGCCGGTCATCGGTCCCTCGTGCAGCAGGCCCAGTAGCGCCGCCGCGGTCGCGTTGACTCCAGAATCAGCCATGACCCTACGCTGCCATCTTTCGACGACGCAGTCCAGGATTTCGACAAATCCACTGTGAACTGTCGCGCTGCGACTGTCGAGTTAGGACATCTTCGGGAACGTCGGGAACGCGGGCATCGACGGGAAGCTCGGCATCGGGTCGCCGATGCCGGGCAGCCCGGTCTTCGTCGGCGTCGGGGTCGGCCGCTTCGTCGGCGGCTTCTCCCCCGAGCCGCCGTTGCCGGAGCCTGCGCCGCCCGGGTTGCCACCGCCCGCGGCGGTCTCGCCCGGCGTCGCCGACGCTCCGGCCTCCGGCGTGGCGCTGGGCGCCGGGGCGGCCCCCGCCGACCCGGAGGGGGCCGGCGTGGTGGCGTTGACCTTCCTGTCCCCGCCGCCGCCCGTCTGCCCGTTGCCGGTCAGCAGGAGGAGGCCGCCAGCGAGCAGGAGAATCAGGAGCAGGCTACCGCCGATCGCGGCCAGGACCAGCCGCTGCCGCCGCGCCGCGCCCGAACCTCCACCCGAAGGGGCGGACGGCTCCCCGTGCGCCTCGGCCGGCTCGTCGAACAGGTGATCGGGCAGCGCCGACCCCTGCTCCTCGGCCACCGGCGGCGGGGCGGGGACGATCTGCGTGACCGGCACGCCACCCACGGCAGCCAGGGCCGGCGAAACGATCTGCGTAACCGGCTCACCATCCGCAACGGCCGGGGCCGGCGAAGACTCCAGGCGCAGCTCGTCGGCCGACCCGTCCCGCTGCGGCGGGACCCTCATCCCGGCCGCCGGCGCGAACTCGGCCCACAGCGGCTCCCCCGCCGCCACGGCAGGCATCGCCAAGACCGGAATATCCGAAGAATCGGATACAGCGACAGAATCGGACAGCGGCACAGCATCGGGCCCGGCGACCAGCACCTCCGTGACCATCTCAGCCACCACGGGATCGGCCGCAGAAAGGACCGTCGTCGGTGGCTCGGGCGAACCGGCCGAATCGGCGGAGTCGGACACAACGGCCGTCGGAGGCTCCTGCGGTACCTCCGCCAGCACCTCGGTGGGCAGGTCCTCGATCGGCACCGCCATCATCAGCGCGGCCGACGCCGCCGCCGGCGAAGTCGGCGCCGTCGGCAGCGGCACCCAGTCCACCCGCCGCACCGGCGCCTGCACCGGCGCGGTCAGCTCGGCCGAGCGCTGCCAGAACGTGACCGCCTCCGCGGCCAGGCGGGGCAGCGGCTCGAACCCGTCGAGCGCCCCCTCGGCCGCGCGCAGCCGCCCCACGATCGACGCCGCCGTCGGGCGCATCCGCGGGTCGAGCTCCATGCACGCCTCGATCACCGGCCAGAGCGCGGCCGGCATGCCGGGCGGGGGCACCGGCACGCAGTCGGCGTGGCGGCGCAGGACGTCGTTGGGGGAGCCGCCGCGGTACGGGCTGCGGCCACAGATCAGCTCGAAGAGCACGACGCCGAGGGCGTAGACGTCGGACGCCGGGCTCGGCGAGCCGCCCGCCACCACCTCCGGGGCGACGTACTCGGGCGTGGCGTGGGTCGGGCCGGCCGGCCGGTCCAGCCGCCGGGCCACGCCGAAGTCGGCGAGCCGGACGGCCCCGCCGTCGGTGGGCACCAGGAGGTTGCCGGGCTTCACGTCGCCGTGGACGATCCCCTGGGCGTGCACATAGGCGAGGGCGTCGGCGACCTGGGCGACCACCTCGGCGGCGACCGCGGGCGGCAACGGCCCCTCGGCGCGCAGCCGGCGGCGCAGGTCCGGCCCGGCCACCAGCTCCATGGCGATGGCCAGCAGGTTCTTGTCGGTCATGAGGTTCTTCACCCGGATCACGGAGGGGTGCTCCAGGCCGGCCAGCAGCTCGGCCTCGCCGAGGAAGCCGTCCTTGAGCTCCGGCACCTCGGCCGCCTCGGGCCGTAGCACCTTGACCGCGACCCACTCGCTCGCCTGGGTGTCGTACGCCCGCCAGACCGCGCCGATGGCGCCCCGGGCCACCTCCGACTCCAGCCGGTAGCGGTTGCCCACAATCGTCTTCGCCGTGGCCGTCTTCATCGCCCGTCCCTCCCCCTCCAGTCAAGACGGTAGGCGAGCGCCGCCAGACCGGGTGGGAGCGCCCGGCCCCGTGGCACGAACCGGGGAGTCCTTCCGCCGAGGAGGCGTCGGTAAGGTCACGTGTCGTGAAGAGCGGCGCGCTGGTCGGCTGGCTGGGCAATCTCGACGCCACCGAGCTGACCGAGATACTGCGCCGCCGGCCCGACGCGCTGTCCTCCCCCGCGCCGGCCGACCTCGACGACCTCGCGGCCCGCCTGTCCGACCGCGCCGCGGTCGCCGGGGTGCTGGAGACGCTGCCGCTGCCCGCCTTGCAGGTGCTGGAGGCGCTGGGCGACGGGCCCGTGCCGCCCGATCGGCTGGCCGCCGAGCTGGGCCGGGCGCCCGGCGACCCCGAGGTCGAGGCGGTCCTGCAGGTGCTGACCCAGCGGGCCCTGGTGTGGTCCGGCCGCGACGGACTGATGCCGATCTTTCCGTATGCATCGGACACCGGCGGGTCATTCGAGCCAGTACCGCCGGCACCGCGGCTCATCCCCGCGGACCGCCTGCGGATCATGAGAACCACCACCGAGCGGCCGGTCCTCCAGCTCGTCAACTGGTGGTCGGGGCCACCCCTGCGACAGGTCGTGGTGCGGGTCCTGCACAACCTTCCGCCCGACACCGCCGCGGCCGGCGACTCCCTGGCCCCGCTCGTGCACTGGACGGCACCGCTGACGACCGGCGGTTTGCCGGATCTATCCGAAAAAGTGAACCAAGTCCTTACCGACGCCTCCGAACTGGGCATCTGTGCCGAGCCGCAGCCGGGGTACTTCGCGATCGGGCCGGTGGGAAGGGCGCTCGCCGATGGGCGGCCGCTGGTGCCGGCCCAGCGGCTGCGGGTCCGGCCGGTCGGCAGCGTGGTGGTGAGCGAGGACCCCGACCTGCTCGACGAGGTGGCGGCGGCGCTGGAGCTGGAGCGGTTCGCGCCCACGGTGGCCGGGTCGAGCGAGCCACCGGCCGAGACGATCGCCGCCCTGCGGGCCGCCGGATATGTGCCGGAGGCCGAGGCGGGCAGGGTGACCCTGCGGCGCCGCGCGAACCCTGCCGAGCTGGCGCGGCGTCTCGCCGTACCGCTGCAGCGCAATGCGTCGCCGCTGGAGCAGATCCGCCGGCGGGCGCCCCGGCTCACCCCGGCGCAGGCCCAGCTGCTCGCCGAGGCGGTCGAGCGCGGGACGCCCGTGTGGATCAGGTACGTCGACGCCGGCGGGCGGGCCTCCGAGCGGGTGATCGAGCACGCCGCGCTCGCCGGGCCGACGATCGAGGCCTTCTGCCGGCTGCGCCGCGACGATCGCGCCTTCGCGCTGGAGCGGATCGTCGCGGCAGCGGCGGTGCAAGAGGACTAACCCATGTGCGGGTAACGGTGGTCCGTCGGGGGCACGAAGGTCTCCTTGATCGTGCGCGGCGAGGTCCAGCGCAGGAGGTTGTGCCAGGAGCCGGCCTTGTCGTTGGTGCCGGAGGCGCGCCCGCCGCCGAAGGGCTGCTGGCCGACGACGGCCCCGGTGGGCTTGTCGTTGACGTAGAAGTTGCCGGCCGCGAAGCGCAGGGCGTGGCTGGCCCGGTCGATCGCGGCCCGGTCGGTGGCGAAGATCGAGCCGGTCAGCGCGTACGGCGCGGCCGACTCGGCCTGGGCCACCACGGCGTCGAACTCGGCGTCGGGGAAGACGTGCACGGCCAGGATCGGGCCGAAGTACTCCGTGGTGAAGACCTCGTGCTCCGGGTCGGTGCACTCCACGATCGTGGGCCGCACGAAGAATCCCTCGGCGTCGTTGGCGGTGCCGCCGGCCACGACGGTGCAGGACGACGAGTTCTTGATCCGGTCCAGGGCGCCGGCCAGCCGGTCGAACGCGCGCCGGTCGATCACCGCCCCGCCGAAGTTGGTGAAGTCGGTGACGTCGCCGTAGGTCAGGCCCTCGGCGGTGGCGACGAGCTCGTCCTTGATCCGCGCCCACAGGCTCTGCGGGACGTAGGCGCGCGAGGCCGCCGAGCATTTCTGGCCCTGGTACTCGAACGCGCCCCGGATGAGGGCGGTGACCAGCGGCGCCGGGTCGGCCGACGGGTGCGCGACCACGAAGTCCTTGCCGCCCGTCTCGCCGACCACCCGCGGGTAGGAGCGGTAGACGTTCTCGGCGACGGTGCGGTTGAGGCTGCGGAACACCGCGGTCGAGCCGGTGAAGTGGATGCCGGCCAGGTCCGCGTCGGCCAGCGCGACCTCGGAGACGGCCAGGCCGTCGCCGGTGACCAGGTTGATCACGCCCGCCGGCAGGCCGGCCGCCTCGAACAGCCGCATGGTGTAGTGCGCGGCCAGCTGCTGGGTCGGCGAGGGCTTCCACACCACGGTGTTGCCCATCAGGGCCGGGGCCGAGGGCAGGTTGCCGGCGATGGCGGTGAAGTTGAACGGGGTGATCGCGTAGACGAAGCCCTCCAGCGGGCGGTGGTCGAAGCGGTTCCACACCCCCGCCGACGAGCGCGGCTGGTCGGCCAGGATCTGCTGGCCGAAGGACACGTTGAAGCGCAGGAAGTCGATCAGCTCGCACGCCGAGTCGATCTCGGCCTGGGTCGCGGTCTTGGACTGCCCGAGCATGGTGGCGGCGTTCAGCGTGTCCCGCCACGGGCCGGCGAGCAGGTCGGCGGCGCGCAGGAACACGGCGGCCCGCTCGGCGTAGGGCAGGTCGCGCCAGGCCGGGGCGGCCCGCTTGGCCGCGGCGACCGCGTCGGCCGCGTCGCCGGTGGTGGCGTTGTGTGTGACGCCCAGCACATGGGCGTGGCGGTGCGGCTGGACCACGTCGATCGGCGCGCCCGCGGCCATGCGCTCGGCGCCGTCGATGGTCATGGTCAGCTCGTGCCGCTCGGCGGCCAGTTGGCCGAGGCGGCGTTGCAGGCTCGCCCGCTCCGGGGTTCCGGGGGCGTATCCGCGCGCGGGCTCGTTGTTCGGCTCGGGCACGGTGATCAAGGCATCCATGAGGGTCTCCCACGTCGTCTCGGCAGCATTGGCGAGGTCTTCTCCATCCTCGCACCTTGGCCGTCCGTGGCCTTGGGGTCCGGCCCCGCAGGCGGTGGGCGGGTCCGCCGGCTCGCGTACGCTGCTTTCTCGTGGGTGCGAAGCGTGCTGAGGTGGTAGAGCCGACCGTGGAAGCCTGGCGGCCGGGGCGCGCCGTGTTCGTGGCGGCGTTCGCGCTCGTGCTGTTGTTCCTGACGCTCTTCTCGGCGTTCGGGCACGTGCCGGGGGCCGCGGTCGCCGCGCTCGTGCTGCCGGCCGTGCTGACCCCGACCCTGATCGCCGGGGCGGCCGTCGGCGTGCTGGCGGTCGGCCGGTTCGCCCCCGACGCCGACGCGCGCGGCCGGCTGCTACCGGCCGGCCTCGGCGGGCTTCCCGTCGGGCTGCTCGCGATGGCGGGGATGCTCCTGGCGTACCACTCGGGGCCCTCGGTCGCCTATGTCGCCGTCACCGTGGTGGTCGCCGGGGTGCTCGGCGGGCTGCTGGCCGCGGTGCGCCCGATCAGCGCGATCGCGGCGGGCGCGGCGGCCGGCGTGGTGGCCTCCGGGATCGGGCTGCTGGTGGCGTACTTCCAGAACGACCTCGTCAACCTCTTCGGCAACCAGGAGACCGTCGGCAGCATGGCCGACGCCTCCTACCGGATGCAGCTGACCACCTCGATCGTCACCGGCATCGCGGCCGGCGCCGTGGCCTTCGCATACCTGCGCCGCACCGGGCTGGCGCTGCCGTGGCCGGCGTACCCGCTGGCCGGGGCCGTGCCCGGGCTGCTCACCCTCGGCGCCGCGCTGATCGGCTGGATCGGCGGGCTGCCGCTGTCGCACGCGGTGGCCAAGGAGAGCGAGTTCGACGCGGCGATCATCGCCAACCGGCTGCCGGAGCAGGTCAACCACGGCCTGATCCTGGTCTTCGCGGGCGCCTTCGCGGCCATGATCCTGGTCGGCCGGACCCTCAAGCGGGCTAGCTGACCAACTGGTCGAGCTCGGAGGGGTCGTACCACTCCAGCTCGTGGTCCTCGGCGCCGTCCACCGTGAACTGGGCGTCGGGGTCGCCCGCCTCCGCCTCCTCGACGACGTCCGCGGCCGCGGCGACGTCGCCCTCGGCCTCGTGCCCGTCGATGTGGATCGCGGCCACCGTGTGCAGCGTGATCCGCCCGCCGATCTCGACGTCGCTGGAGCCGAGCTCGAGCCCGTTCATCTTCAGCACCGCCCCCGGCAGGTCGACGGAGACGACGACCCGCCGGCGCGGGGCCTTCGCGTCGTGGCGCAGCAGCCGCAGGGCGCTCTGGGCGGCGCGGGTGAAGGCGACGTACTCCAACTCCTCCTCGTCGCCCTCGGCGTACCACTCCCGCAGCGCCGGCGTGACCGCGTGCGCCTCGGTGGGCGACGGCAGCTCGCCGCTCTCGCGCAGAACGGCGAGCTGGGCGAGGGTGGCGGGCAGGTACACGCGCGTGAGGTCGGTCATCACGCTCCCTGTACTACACCCTCGCCCGGGTTTCGACACGCACGTCGGGCGTGTCGAATGCTGGGTCGACGGGCTTCGCCGCAACCAATGGAAGGCAAACGGTGGCAAACTGAGGCGATGGAGCCGCGATTCCTGCTCATGGCCGACGTCGCCGAGCAGTTGAACGTGTCGACCTCGCAGGTGTACCACATGGTGCGCAGCGGGGAGCTGCCCGCGATCAAGGTGGGCGGGCGCGGCCAGTGGCGCATCGAGCGGAGCAAGCTCGAGGAGTACATCGAGCGCAAGTACGCCGAGACGGCGGAGTGGGTGCGCAACAACCCGCTGGTCGAGCCGGACTTCGACTGAGCGGGGGCCTTGGGCGAAAAGTCGGGCACTTCGTGCCGCGACTTTTCGGATTTATACCCTGACGGTGGTTTCCAGGGGTCGTTGCAACACGGCGTTTCAGTTGGTGGTGAGGAACTGGGCGAGGCGTTCGGCTGGGGTGTCCCAGCCGAGGGTTTGGC